>NZ_MUYZ01000110.1:0-19206 GCF_003013775.1 Micromonospora sp. MH33 | reverse complement strand
GGGATCGGGCGGGCCGGCGGGCCGGGGGGCCGGCGCGGGCCAGCGGCGCGAGCCGGCGCCAGCGGGGCAGCTCGGTCACCACCGTGGCCGCCGCCAGCACGGTCACCGCGACCGCGACCGGCCGCGGCCAGGCCGCCCAGGCCGCGAGCACCGCGGCGACCAGTTGCAGCAACACCAGCGCCACGGTGACCAGCCCGGGCACCGGCACGATCACCTGCCGCTTGTCGCCGGGGGTGGCGAACACGGTGGGCAGGCCGATCAGCAGTACCACCGAGGCGACCGCCAGCACCACGGAGTGCGGGGCGAGCGCCCACGGGGTGGCGACCCAGGCGACCAGTTCGGTCAGGAAGCGCAGCGCTGAGGGCAGGTCGGGGCGGCCCGCCCGGTCGTTGTCGATCACGGCCGCCAGTATGCCGAGCGACCGGACCCAGGGTGTCCCGGAAACCGGGTTGCCGCCCGCGGCGCGGGCGGGCAGGGTGGCGACGTGGACCTGCACAGCACCCTGGCCGACGCGGCGGGCCTGGCCGCCGGCACGGTGGTGCTGGTCGAAGGGGCCAGCGACCGTTGCGCCATCGAGGCGGTGGCGCGCCGGCAGGGCCGCACCCTCGCCGGGGTGGCCGTGGTGCCGATGGGCGGCGTGACCAACCTCCGGCACTTCCTCGACCTGTTCGCCAACCGCCGGGTCGCCGGCCTCTACGACGCCGGCGAGGAGGGGTACGTCCGGCGGGCCCTGTCGGCCCGCGGCTCCGACCTCTCCCCCGCCGGGATCGCCCGGCTCGGCTTCCACGCCTGCCGGGCCGACCTGGAGGACGAGCTGATCCGGGCGCTCGGGACGGCTCGCGTCGAGCAGGTCGTCGAGGCCGCCGGGGACCTACGGTCGCTGCGGCGCTTCCAGCGGCAGCCCGCCCAGGAGGGCCGACCGCTCGCCGGCCAGCTGCACCGCTTCATCGGCACCCGGTCGGGCCGCAAGAGCCGGTACGCGACGCTGCTCGCCGACGCCCTGGAGCCGGCCCGCACCCCGGCGCCGCTGGACCGGCTGCTGGCGCTGCTCTGATCCCGCGCCGACACGCGCGAACGCCGCCCCCGGGGTGGGGACGGCGTCCACGTGTAGTGCTTCCCGGCCCTACCGGTCAGGTCATGTCGTCGTAGCGGCGTTCGATCGGCGCCGGAGCGGCGATCGGCTCGGGCGCCCCGACCGGCGCGCTCGCCTCCACCCCACCGGTGGCCCCGACCGGCTCGACGGACAGGTCCAGCGGCGACACCTCGTCGTCGGCGACGTCCGAGTAGAGTTCCCGGCCCCGCCCGCGCCGCCTGTCGTTGATGAAGGCCACCCCGACCGCGCCGAAGTAGAGCGCGGCGAGGCAGATCGCCAGAGCGGTCATGCCGAACGGGTCGGGCGTCGGCGTGACCACCGCGGAGAACGCGAAGAACACGAAGATCGCCACCCGCCACCAGCCCAGCAGCCGCTTGGCGCTGGCCAGCCCGACGAAGTTGAGCATCAGCACGATCAGCGGGAACTCGAACGCCACCCCGAACAGCAGGATCAGGTTCGTGACGAAGCCGATGTAGCGGGTGATGTCCAGCGTCGTGGTGACGTCGCCGCCGCCGGACACGTTGAGCAGGAACTCCAGGCCCTTGGACGTGACGAAGAACGCCAGCACCGCGCCGGCCGCGAACAGCGGCGCGGCCAGGGCGGTGAAGAAGTAGGCGTACCTGCGCTCGTGCCGGTGCAGGCCCGGCGCGATGAACGCCCAGAGCTGGTAGAGCCAGATCGGCGCCGCGATGATCAGGCCGACCCAGAGAGCGACCTTCATCTGCAACAGGAACAGGTCGGCCGGGCCGAGCTGGACGAAGTTGCAGTCGCCGTTGGCGAGCCGCGCCTTCGGCAGGTTGCAGTAGGGCAACTGCAGCACGTGCAGGACCCGGCCGGAGAGCCAGACGCCGAACCCGAAGCCGACCAGGATCGCCAGCGACGCCCGGAACAGCCTGGTGCGCAGCTCGCGGAAGTGCTCGATGAGCGTCATCGAGCCGTCGGCGGCCCGCTCGAACGTGCTCGGGCCGCGCTTCTTCAACCCGAAGGCCACGGTGGTGGGGCCCTCTCGGATCAGTTCTCGCGGACGCGCTGCACCGGGTCGACCGGCGGCTGCTGCGGCTGCGGGGCGAACTGCTGCGGCTGCGGCTGCGCGACCTGCTGCTGCGGCGCGAGCGGCTGGTAGCCGGCCTGCGCGTCGGCCTTCTCGGCCAGGTCACGGTCGTCGTCGTGCAGGCTCTTGGTCTCGGCCTTGATGATCCGCAGCGAACGGCCCAGCGAGCGGGCCGCGTCGGGGAGCCGCTTCGCGCCGAAGAGCAGGATCAGCACGACCACGAGTACGGCGATGTGCCACGGCTTGAGGGCACCCATGGGAAGCTCCAGTCGCTCTGTGTCGGTGAGGGGTGGTCGCAGCCCATCGTACGTGCGTCGAAGACCGTTGCCACCCTGCCGGGCCCCCGGTTGCGGGCCTGGTCGGTGAAGTCTCGGACAACCCGGAGTGTCCCGTCAACCACCCGCGGGGGCGCAATCGTGCGTGGATCCCGCCGCGAACGCGCAGCTACCGAACAGCGGACCGACTGCCGTCGATCACTTCCCGCGCCTGGCCTTGATCAACGTCATCCGGTCCTGCGCCACGCTCACCCGCTCCTGCAGCGACTCGGCCCGCGCCTGGAGCTGCTCGGCGGCGGAGCGCAGCGACTCCGCCTCGGCCTGGCGCCGTTGCAGGGCCAGCGCCGTGCGACGCAGCCGGGGCAGCCGCGCCAGCACCGGCCGGACCGCCAGGGCCAGCACGACCAGCGCGAACAGCACGACCCCGAGCACGATCCACGTCACCACGGCGGTCAGCCTACTGGGTGAGCGCGGCCACCGCCGGATCGGCGCGGTCAGCCGGAGTGGCGTACGCGTCGAGCGCGGCGGCCGCCTGGGCGCGGACCTGCTCGGCCAGCTCGGTCGGCGCGACCACCGTCACGTCCGGCCCGAGCCCGAGCACGAACCGGCGGGCCCAACCCAGGTCGGTGACGCGCAGCGACACCAGCCACTGCTCGCCGTCGGCCTCGACCCGCTCGCACGGGTAGTACTCGGTGATCCACCGCTCGCCCCGGCCGATCCGCAGGGTGATCAGCGGCAGGTCCGGCGAGGGGCGGAACACCCCGTCGCTGAGGTCGTGCGGGCGGGCCTGCGGCGGCACCACGGCCTGCTCCGCCAGCTCGGTGACCGCGTCGATCCGGTCGGCCCGGAACAGCCGGACCGCCTCGGCCCGGCGGCACCACGCCTCCACGTAGGCCCGGCCGCCGACCATCAGCATCCGCAGCGGGTCGATGGTCCGCTCGGTGGTCTCGTCGCGGGCCGGCGTGTAGTAGGTGATCCGCAGCGCCCGGCCGCGCTCCACGGCGGCGCGCAGCTCCCGGACCCGGGCCGTGTCGCCGGGCAGCCGCACCTCGACCGGGGCGCCGGCCAGGTCGCCGGCGGCACTCTCGATCTTGGCGAGCGCCCGCTCGACCGCCTCCCGGTTGGCCACCCCGGGCGTCTCGGCGAGCATCCGCAGCGCCACCACCAGGGCCAGGGCCTCGTCGGGGGTGAGCCGGAGCGGGCGGTCGATGCCGGCGTCGTAGGTGATGGTCACCCGGTCGCCGTCGAACGCCATGTCGATCAGGTCACCCGGGCCGTAACCGGGCAGCCCGCACACCCAGAGCAGCTCCAGGTCCTCGCGGAGCTGCTTCTCGGTCACCCCCAGGTCGTGCGCCGCCTCGGCGATCTCGATGCCGGGGCGGGCCAGCAGGTAGGGCACCAGGTTGAGCAGCCGGGCCAGCCGGTCCGCCGAGGCCCGGCCGCCGCGGGCCGCCGGGCGGGTCACCGGGCACCCCCGGCCACCGCCAGGTCGTCGTGGCGGGCGGCGATCTCCTTCAACCGCTGGATGACCGCCTCGCGGACCTCCGGCGGCTCCAGCACCCGCACGTCCGGGCCGTACCCGACGATCTGGCCGGCCAGGAAGTCGGCGTCGGCGTACGGCATGACCAGGCGGTCGCCCTCCGGCCCGGCCTCGGTCTCCACCGCCCAGCGGCGCAGCCCCGCGGCGCGGCCGGGCACGACCAGCACGGTGGCCCGGCCGGTCCGCTCCACGGGCCCGGACCAGCGGGCCACATGGCTGATCAGGTCCACGCCGGCGGGCGGCTCGTACGCCCCGGGCTCGCCGGTCACCCGGACCGCGCCCACCACCCGGGAGAGCCGGAAGCAGCGGGTCGCCGCCCGGTCCAGGTCGTGACCGACCACGTACCAGCGGCCGCGCCAGCAGACCACGCCCCACGGCTGGAGCCGGCGGCGGGTCGGGGCGTCGCGGTCGGGCACCCGGTAGTCGAAGTTGACCTCGCGGCGGTCCCGCGCGGCGGCGGTCAACGGCGCGAACGCCGGGTCGACCGTGACCATCGGCTCCAGGCCGAGCGTGGCCTGCGGGTCGACGTCGATGCCGGCGGCGCGCAGCTTCGCCAGCCCCGACGAGGCGGCGGCGGCCAGGCCGGCGTGCTGCCACAGCCGGGCCGCGATGCCCACGGCCGCGGCCTCGTCCGGTTCGAGGGGGATGTCGGGCAGGGCGTACTCGCGGGGTGCGATCCGGTAGCCCGGCTCGGCGTCGAAGACGCTGGCCGTGCCGGTCTCCAACGGCACGCCGAGCTCCCGCAGCTCGGCCTTGTCCCGCTCGAACTTTCGCTGGAACGCCTCGTGGTCCTTGGCGTCGTCCGGATCGTGCTCGTAGCCGGGCACGGTCGCGGCGATCTGCGCGGCGGTCAGGAACCGTCGCGTGGACAGCAGGCAGATCACCAGGTTGACCAGGCGTTCGGTACGGGTCCGCGACACGTGGAGAACGCTAGCAGCCCGCACGTCCGCAGCGCGCACCCGCGCGGGCGCGGCGCACGGGAGTCCCGCCCGGAGGCGATCCGCGCCACATCGCCCGGGCCCGCGCCGCTCGCCCGGCGGCGGGCCGACAGCGGCCATAGGGTGATCGCATGGCGGAGGCGGCAGCCAAGAGCGAGAGCGTCGGCACGGTCGTGGTGGCCGGCGCGGCGAACCTCGCCATCGCGGTCGCCAAGCTGGTCGCGGGCCTGATCTCCGGCTCCGCGGCGATGCTCTCCGAGGCCGCCCACTCGGTGGCCGACACCACCACGGAGGTGCTGCTCTACCTGGCGCTGCGCCGCGGGGCGCGGCCCGCCGACACCCGGCACCCGTTCGGGTACGGCAAGGAGAGCTACGTCTGGGCGTTCCTCGCCGCGCTGTTCACGTTCGTGGTCGGCGCCGGCTTCGCCATCACCCACGGCGTCACCACCATCCTCGTGCACGAGCACACCGGCCACTACCGGACCTCGTACGTCGTGCTGGCGGTCTCCTTCGCCATCGAGTCGGTCTCGCTGGCCCGGGCGGTCCGGCAGGTCCGCAGGGAGTCCCGGCGCTGGCGGGCGACCCCGCACCGTTACCTGCGGCTGACCGCCGACACCACCGTCAAGGCGGTCTTCCTGGAGGACACCGCCGCCCTGATCGGCCTGCTGATCGCCGCCGCCGGCGTCACGCTGTCCCACCTCACCGGCGACGAGCTCTACGACGGCGCCGCCTCGATCCTCATCGGCGTGCTGCTGCTGGTGGTCGCCGGCATCCTGGCCCGCAGCAACATCTCGCTGCTGGTCGGCCGGGCCGTGTCCGAGCGGGTGCACCGGCAGATCGAGCACGAACTGGCCGCGCTGGCCGCGGTGGACCGGATCGACACCCTGATGACCATGGTCCTCGGCCCGGAGGACATCCTGGTCGCCGCCAAGGTCGACTTCCGCGACGACGCCACCGGCGCCGACATCGAGGCCGCCGCCGACGAGGCCGAGCGGCGGCTCACCGACCGGTTCCCGGAGGTCGCGTACGTCTTCCTCGACCCGACCCGGTCGAGGCGCGGCAGCGGCGGGCGCCGGGCCCGGACCACCCAGGACGAGGACCAGCGGCCGGTGGACCCGGGGACGGCTGGCGGCGGGCCGGCGTGACCGGCGGGCCGCCGACCCGGCCGCACCACGGCGCCACCCCGGCCGATAGCGTGCCGGGCATGGTGCGATGGCGGTCCGGCACGGTCACGGCGGTACGGCGACGGTGGGCCGGCGCCACGGAACTCGACGTCGACCTGCCCGGCGGCGGCCGGATGCGCGCCCTGGCCTACCCGGCGCTGGTCGGCGACCCGGAGCCCGGTGACCGGGTGCTGCTCAACGCCGGCGCCCTGCTGATGGGCCTCGGCACCGGCGGGATGCCGGTGGTCACCGCCGACCTGCACTCCGCGCTGCCGGCGATCCTGGCCGGCGTCCACGCCGACGCCCCGGACGCCCGGGTGGCGTATCTGCTCACCGACGGCGGGGCGCTGCCGGCCTGGTTCTCCCGCACCCTCGCCGGGCTCGCCGGTCGGCTCGCCGGCACGGTCAGCGTGGGCCAGGCGTTCGGCGGCGACCTCGAGGCCAGCACCCTGCACAGCGGCCTGCTCGCCGCGCGGCACGTGCTCGGCGCCGACGTCGTGATCGTCGCCCAGGGCCCCGGCAACCTCGGCACCGGCACCCGGTGGGGCTTCTCCGGGGTGGCTGTCGGCGAGGCGGTCAACGCGGTCGCCACGCTGGGCGGGCGGCCGGTCGGCTCGCTGCGCATCTCCGACGCCGACCCCCGCCCCCGGCACCGCGGCGTTTCCCACCACAGCCTCACCGCGTACGGCCGGGTCGCCCTGGCCCCCGCGGAGCTGATCGTGCCGGAGGGCCTGGACGCGGCCCTCGCGGCCGAGGTCGCGGCGGCGCTGGCCCCGCTCGCGGCGCGGCACCGGATCGTGACCGTACCCACCGAGGGCCTGGACGCGGCGCTGCGGGACAGCCCGGTCGGCCTGTCGACGATGGGCCGCGGGCTCGACGGCGACCACGCCTACTTCCTGGCCGCGGCCGCCGCCGGCCGGCACGCGGCCCGCCTGCTCGGCTGAGCGGTCAGCGCGCCCCGTATCCGTGCGCGACGATGTGCGCCGCGGTCCGGGTGTAGCCCGCCGGGTCGGCCGGCGCCACCGTGCCCAGGCCGTCGACGTAGCGGTTGTACATGCAGAACGCGGCGGCGATCAGCACCGTGTCGTGGATCTCCAGGTCGGTGGCGCCCTCGGCACGGGCCGCCTCCACCAGGTCGGTGGTGACCTCGCGGCCGCTGCGCTGCACCGCCCCGGCGATCAGTAGCAGCGCCCGCAGTTTCGCCGCGACCGGCGCCGCGTCCAGGTCCCGGCGCACCTGCTCCACCAGCGGCATCCCGGCCGGCAGTTGGGCGGCGGCGAACGCCGAGTGCGACGCGCAGCAGAACGCGCAGGCGTTCAGATCCGACACGTACGCGGCGATCAGCTCCCGCTCCCCCGGTGACAGCGTGGGATGCGGGGCGTGCAGCAGCGTGTCGGCGAGGTCGAGCAGCGGTCCGGCGGTCTCCGGTCGGTAGCGGGCCAGCCCGTTGATGCCGGGGTGGGCCTGCTCGTCCAGACCGAGGTCGATGTGTGCGATGACGTCACGCTCCCTCGTCGTCGGCCGGGAAGCACGCGACAGCACGTCCGGCTTCCCCGTGAGCCATAGACGAGCATGCGCGCGGTGGCGCGTCAAGGCCCCGGCTCGGCGAAGCAGCGGCACTCCGGCCGGCATGCTCCGCGTCAGCCGGCCAAAAAGATCAGCGCCAGCCAGGCGCCCACGATCAGCACCAGCACGACCGCCAGCACCCAGGTCGGCACCGTGTACTCACCGCGGCGGTTGCGCTCGACCTCGGCGCGGATCTTCTCCCGGCGCCGCTCGATCCAGTTGAGCTTCTCGGTCCCGCTGTCGCGGCCGGCGGACGTCTCGCGGCCGGAGGGGCCGGCAGGTTCGGAATTGTTCATCGCGACGCCAGCGTACCGGTGGGCGGGCGGCCGGCGCTCGCAGCACCGGCCGCCCTTCCCGGGTCACATGCTCGCGATCAGCCGCTCCACCCGCTCGTCGTACGCCCGGAACGGGTCCTTGCACAGCACCGTGCGCTGCGCCTGGTCGTTCAGCTTGAGGTGCACCCAGTCCACCGTGAAGTCCCGCCGCTTCTCCTGGGCGTGCCGGATGAACTCGCCCCGCAGCCGCGCCCGGGTGGTCTGCGGCGGGGTCTCCTTCGCCTCGAAGATCTCCGGGTCGGTGGCCACCCGGTCCACCTCGCCGCGCCGCTCCAGCAGCCCGTACAGGCCCCGGCCGCGCCGCAGGTCGTGGTAGGCCAGGTCCATCTGCGCGACCCGCGGGTGCGACAGCGGCAGGTCGTGCTTGCGCTGGTAGCGCTCGATCAGCCGCAGCTTCGTCACCCAGTCGATCTCCCGGGCCACCGGGTCCAGGTCTCCGGTCTCCACCGCCCGCAGCACCCGACCCCACAGCTCGACGACCCGCTTGGCGGTCTGGTCGCCGCCGCGCCGCTCGACGAACTCGGTCGCCTTCGCCAGGTATTCCTGCTGGATCTCCAGCGCCGAGACCTCCTTGCCGGAGGCCAGCCGCACCTTTCGTCGGCCGGTGATGTCGTGCGACACCTCGCGGATCGCCCGGATCGGGTTCTCCAGCGTGAGGTCCCGCATCACCACCCCGGCCTCGATCATCCGCAGCACGATGTCGGCCGTGCCGACCTTCAGCAGCGTGGTGACCTCGTTCATGTTCGAGTCGCCGACGATCACGTGCAGCCGTCGGTAGCGCTCCGCGTCCGCGTGCGGCTCGTCCCGGGTGTTGATGATCGGCCGGCTACGGGTGGTCGCCGAGGAGACGCCCTCCCAGATGTGCTCGGCCCGCTGCGACAGGCAGTAGACCGCGCCGCGCGGGGTCTGCAGCACCTTGCCCGCACCGCAGATCAACTGCCGGGTGACCAGGAACGGGATGAGCACGTCGGCCAGCCGGCCGAACTCGCCGTGCCGGGACACCAGGTAGTTCTCGTGACAGCCGTACGAGTTGCCGGCCGAGTCGGTGTTGTTCTTGAACAGGTAGATCTCGCCCGCGATGCCCTCGTCGTGCAGCCGCTTCTCCGCGTCGACGAGCAGCCCTTCCAGGATCCGCTCCCCCGCCCGGTCGTGGGCCACCAGGTCGGTCACCGAGTCGCACTCCGGCGTCGCGTACTCCGGGTGCGAGCCCACGTCCAGGTAGAGGCGGGCTCCGTTGCGCAGGAACACATTGCTCGACCGGCCCCACGACACCACCCGCCGGAACAGGTACCGCGCGACCTCGTCGGGGGACAGTCGGCGCTGCCCGCGATAGGTGCAGGTGACGCCGTACTCGGTCTCGAGGCCGAAGATTCGCCGCTCCATGATGTGACACTAGCCGCCCGGGGCCCCGGATGGGCAGCGCTCAACCCGCCGGTCTCATCCGCACCGGGACGGGCATTCCCGGCGTTGGCATGTCCCAGCGCCGGGTACGGTCCCAGCCGTGAGAATCCTCGTCACCGGCGGCGCCGGCTTCATCGGATCGGCGTACGTCCGGCGGCTGCTCACCGGCGCCGAGCCGGACCTCGCCACCGACACCGTCACCGTGCTCGACGCCTACACCTACGCCGCCACCGAGGGCGCCCTCGACCCGGTCCGCACCGACCCGAGGCTGCGCGTCGTCCGCGGCGACATCCGCGACCCCGCCCTGGTCGACGCCACCGTCGCCGGCCACGACGTCGTCGTGCACTTCGCCGCCGAGTCGCACGTGGACCGCTCCATCGCCGCCGCCGCCGACTTCGTCACCACCAACGTGGTCGGCACCCAGACGCTGCTCGACGCGGCCCTGCGCCACGGCGTGCGCCGCTTCGTCCAGGTCTCCACCGACGAGGTGTACGGCTCCATCGCCTCCGGCGCCTGGACCGAGCGGGCCCCGCTCGACCCCAGCTCACCGTACTCGGCCAGCAAGGCCGCCGGCGACCTGCTCGCGCTGGCCTACCACCGCACCCACGGACTCGACGTCGTGGTCACCCGCGGCGCCAACACCTACGGGCCCTACCAGTACCCGGAGAAGATCATCCCGCTCTTCGTCACCAACCTGCTCGACGGGCACGACGTGCCCCTCTACGGCGACGGCGGCAACGTGCGGGACTGGCTGCACGTCGACGACCACTGCCGTGGCGTCGCGCTCGCCCAGACCCGCGGCCGGGCCGGCGGGATCTACCACCTCGGCGGCGGCGCCGAACTCACCAACCGGGACCTCACCGGCCGGCTGTTGGCCGCGTGCGGCGCCGGGTGGGAACGGGTCCGACCGGTCGCCGACCGCAAGGGCCACGACCGCCGGTACGCCCTGGACTGCACCACCACCCGGCGCGAGCTCGGCTGGGCCCCCACGGTCGACCTCGACCACGGGCTGGCCGCGACCGTCGCCTGGTACCGGGACAACCGGGCCTGGTGGACGCCGCTGAAGCCGCACCGCTGACCCGCACCGCGCCCGGCCGGTGCCGGCTCCGGCGCCACCGCCACCCGGGCGAACCGGAGCCGATCATGACCCTCGGGCGCCGGACGGGCTCCCCGGCCGCGTTCCGGTGCCCGGCCGGCGTCACTCGCCCGGCTGTTCCTCCTGACCCTCCAGGTCCGCCGAGCCCGCCGACGTGGTCGGCTTCTTCGCCTCCTCGGTCGGTACCGTCGGCGTCTTCGCCCGCCCCGGCGCCGGCGCGGCGTCCGCGCCCGCCTCCCCGTCGAGCAGCGCCGTCAGCGCCGCCCCGGTGATCCGGCGGAAGGTCCGGCCCACCCGGCGCCGGTCCAGGACCGCCACCTCGAGCTGGTTCGCGGCGATCGTGCGGGCCGCCCCGCCCTCGCCGCCGACGCTGCTCAACGCCTTCATGGCCGCCCGGACCGCCTCCGACAGCGACATCTCCGGCCGGTGCTCGTTCTTCAGCACCCCCGTGATCGCCTCGGCCTGGCCGCCCATCGCCATCCGGCCCGGCTCGTCGTTGACCGACCCGTCGTAGGTCAGCCGGTAGAGCGAGTCGTCGTCCGGCGTGGCGCCCACCTCGGCCACGCAGATCTCCACCTCGAACGGCTTCGACTGCTCGGTGAAGATCGCACCCAGCGTCTGCGCGAACGCGTTCGCCAGGCCCAGGCCTGTCACGTCCCGCCGGTCGTAGCTCAGGCCGTTCAGGTCGGCCATCCGCACCCCGGCCCGGCGCAGGTTCTCGAACTCGTTGTAGCGGCCCACCGCGGCGAAGCCGATCCGGTCGTAGATCTCACTGACCTTGTGCAGGGTGCTGGACAGGTTCTCCGCGACGAAGAGCACCCCGCCCTCGTAGCTCAGGACCACCGCGCTGCGGCCCCGGGCGATGCCCTTGCGGGCCAGCTCGGAGCGGTCGCGCATGATCTGCTCGGGCGAGGCGTAGAACTGCATGGCCACGGCGGCGGTTCTCCTTCGGGCGCTGTGCTGCGGACTGCTGACTCAGGTGAGGTGGGAGCGGGGTCAGCCGCCCGGGTTCTCCATACGGCCGGACACCACGCCCTCCGCGATCGCCGCCGTCTCGGCGTCGGTGAGCCGGCGGGTGCCCTCGGCGGTCGCGGTCATCACCACCGGGTAGATCCGGCGGGTCAGGTCCGGGCCACCGGTCGCGGTGTCGTCGTCGGCGGCGTCGTAGAGCGCCTCGACGGCCAGCCGCGTCGCGTCGTCGATCGACAGGCCCGTCCGGAACCGCTTCTTCAGCGCGGACTTGGCGAACAGCGAGCCGGAGCCGATCGCGTCGTAGCCGGTCTCCTCGTAGGGGCCGCCGGTCACGTCGAAGCTGAAGATCCGCCCGGCCCGCGCCGGGTCGGCGGCGGCCAGGTCGAAGCCGGCGAAGAGCGGGATCACCGCGAGGCCCTGCATCGCGGCCCCCAGGTTGCCCCGGATCATCGAGGCCAACCGGTTGGCCTTGCCGTCCAGCGAGAGCATCGCGCCCTCGATCTTCTCGTAGTGCTCCAGCTCCACCTGGAACAGTCGCATCAGCTCGATGCCGATGCCCGCGGTGCCCGCGATGCCGACCAGCGAGTACGCGTCGGCCGGGTGCACCTTCTCGATGTCGCGCTGGGCGATCAGGTTGCCCATCGTGGCGCGCCGGTCGCCGGCCATCACCACGCCACCGCTGGCCGAGATGGCCACGATGGTCGTCGCGTGCGGCGCCATGTCGGCGGCCATGCCGGGCGGCAGCGGCCGACGGCCGGGCAGCATCTCCGGGGCCACCCTGCTCAGGAACGCTGTGAAGGAGGACGTCCCCGCGTTGGTGAACACATCTGGAAGACGCCCGGATGGATCAAAACCCGCTGCCACGTGGTTCCTCTCAGGTACGTGATCGCCCTGGCCAGCCTCTCGGGGCTGTCCTTGAACTGGCCAAGACCACCGTTGCAGTTGAAGCAGAGTATCCCGCGCACCCATCCGGTGCGATGATCGTGGTCCACATGTTCCGGGTCGGGTGACCCGCAAACGACGCACAGGCCGCCCTGCTCGGCGAGAAGCTCCTGGAACTCCTTCTCGCCAATGCCGTAGCGCCGGCGCAGGTGGTACTCGCGGTTGCCGCCGTAGAGCCGCTGCTTGGTCTCATTGCCACGCGCGTTGTGGCAGGGTTTGCAGTAGCTGTGCCGTCCGCTTGCGTTCGTGGTGCGAGGGAAGTCCTCGACCGATTTGATCTGCTCGCAGTCGGGACACCACTTCAGTCCGTCGGCAACCGGCACGGGGGCCTTCTTCTGGGGCGCGATCCCGCGCTTGCGGCGGCTCGCCTCCGAGCGGGCCGCAGCGCAGGTCTTACAGTAGAACGCCAAACCGTCCGGACGCCGCCGGTTGCGGTGGAACGCCGATGTCGGCAGCGACCGGCCGCGCTGAGGGCAGAGCTTGTCCGAGGCCTCCGGCAAATCGGACATAAGCCTCATTGACCCCCTTTCTGCACGTACCCCCTCACGAACTCCTCTGCGTTCTCCTCCAGGACGGAGTCGATCTCGTCGAGCAGGTCGTCCACGTCCTCGGTGATCTCGGCGTGCCGCTCGGCAACCTCGGGGTTGGCCTGCGCGGTGACCTCCTCGACCTCCTCGTGGGACTTGCCGGACTGGGTCTGGCCGCCTTCTTGGGTCGCCATGGTGTGCCTCCTCCACGATCGCCTGCGATCAACTTACCTCGCGTGGACGACGAAAAGCCCGTCGCGCGCCGGGTTCCAGCACTCGACGGGCCTTCCGGCATCCGGCTCAGCCGCCGGTCAACAGCTCCAGCAGGTCCTTGGCGCTCTCGCAGCGGTCGAAGAGCGACCCGACGTGCTTGCGGGTGCCCCGCTCGGGCTCCATCATCGGCACCCGGACCAGCGACTCCCGGCCCACGTCGAAGATGACCGAGTCCCAGCTCGCGGCGACCACCTCGGAGGCGTACTGGGCGAGGCAGCGGCCGCGGAAGTAGGCCCGGGTGTCCTCCGGCGGCTCGGTCATCGCCGAGCGGGTCTGCTCGTCGCTCAGCAGGGTCTTCATCGAGCCCCGCTGCACCAGCCGGTGGTAGAGGCCCTTCTCCGGCCGCACGTCCGAGTATTGAAGGTCGACCAGCTGGAGCTTGTGCGAACCCCAGCCGAGCTTCTCCCGCTCCCGGTAGCCCTCCAGCAGCCTCAGCTTGGCCACCCAGTCCAGCTCGTCGGCGCAGAGGAAGGCGTCCCGGCCGAGCCGGTCCAGCACGCTCTCCCAGCGGTCGAGGACGTCGGCGGTCTGCGCGTCCACGTCGCTGCCGTAGCGGTCGTCCACGAAGGACCGGACCCGCTCCAGGTACGCCCACTGCACGTCGAGCGCGGTCAGCTTGCGGCCGTCGCGCAGCCGCATGAGGTGCTTGAGCGACGGGTCGTGGCTGACCGCGCGCAGCTCGCTGACCGGGTCGGCGATGCCCAGGTCGGCGCCGAGCGCCTTCTCCTCGATCATGGTGAGGATCAGCGCCGTGGTGCCGACCTTCAGGTAGGTGGAGATCTCGGAGAGGTTGGCGTCGCCGATGATGACGTGCAGCCGGCGGTACTTGTCGGCGTCGGCGTGCGGCTCGTCGCGGGTGTTGATGATGGGCCGCTTGAGGGTGGTCTCCAGCCCCACCTCGACCTCGAAGAAGTCGGCGCGCTGGGAGATCTGGAAGCCGCTCTGGCCGCCGTCCTGGCCGATGCCGACCCGGCCGGCGCCGCAGACGATCTGCCGGGTGACGAAGAACGGCGTCAGGTACGCCACGATGTCGGCGAACGGGGTCTGCCGCCGCATCAGGTAGTTCTCGTGGGCGCCGTAGCTGGCGCCCTTGTTGTCGGTGTTGTTCTTGTAGAGGTGGATCGGGTGGGTGCCCGGGATGGTGGCGGCCCGCCTGGACGCCTCGGCCATCACCCGCTCCCCGGCCTTGTCCCAGCGCACCACGTCGAGGGGGTTGGTCACCTCGGGCGTGGAGTACTCCGGGTGGGCGTGGTCGACGTAGAGGCGGGCGCCGTTGGTGAGTATGACGTTGGCCAGCCCGAGATCCTCGTCGGCGAGCGCCTCGGCCGGGTCGTAGGCCGCCCCGGAGTAGGTGAAGCCGCGGGCGTCGCGCAGTGGCGACTCCTCCTCGTAGTCCCAGCGGGCCCGGCCGCCCCGGTTGAGTTCCGGTCGCGCCCCGTAGGCGTTGACCACCTGGGAGGAGGTGACCATCGGGTTGGCCCCGGCCTGGCCGGGCACGGAGATGCCGTACTCGACCTCGGTGCCCATGATCCGTCTAACGCTCATCGACCTGCCCGCTCCGCTCGCCCGTCCCGGTCCCCCGTCACGTCGAGCGTAGTCGCCGTCACGCGGGAAGGGGGCGTGGCGGCTCGGGGCGTGGCGGTGTGGCGGCAGGCGGCGGTGCCGGGCGTGGACGCGCGGAGGCCCGCGGCGCGCTGCGCCACGGGCCTCCGTCGTGCCGTCGGACTACAGGTACTGGCCGGTGTTGTTGGCGGTCTCGATGGACCGGCCGGCATCGGCGCCCTTGCCGCCGGAGACGAGCGTGCGGATGTAGACGATCCGCTCGCCCTTCTTGCCGGAGATGCGGGCCCAGTCGTCGGGGTTGGTCGTGTTGGGCAGGTCCTCGTTCTCGCGGAACTCGTCGACGCAGGCGTCGAGGAGGTGCTGGAGCCGGAGCCCCTTGCGCCCGGAGGTGAGGAACTCCTTGATGGCCATCTTCTTGCCCCGGTCGACGATGTTCTGGATCATCGCGCCGGAGTTGAAGTCCTTGAAGTAGAGGACTTCCTTGTCGCCGTTGGCGTAGGTGACCTCGAGGAAGCGGTTCTCCTCGGTCTCCGAGTACATCCGCAGCACCACGGCGTCGATCATGGCCGCCACGGTGGCCTGCGGGTCACCGCCGTGCTCGGCCAGGTCGTCCGGGTGCAGCGGCAGGCCGGAGAGGATGTACTTGGAGAAGATGTCCTTGGCCGCCTCGGCGTCCGGCCGCTCGATCTTGATCTTCACGTCGAGCCGGCCGGGGCGCAGGATCGCCGGGTCGATCATGTCTTCCCGGTTGGAGGCGCCGATGACGATGACGTTCTCCAGGCCCTCCACGCCGTCGATCTCGCTGAGCAGCTGCGGGACGATGGTGTTCTCCACGTCAGAGGAGACGCCGGAGCCGCGGGTGCGGAACACCGAGTCCATCTCGTCGAAGAACACGATCACGGGGGTGCCCTCGCCGGCCTTCTCCCGCGCCCGCTGGAAGATCAGCCGGATGTGCCGCTCGGTCTCACCGACGTACTTGTTGAGCAGCTCCGGGCCCTTGATGTTGAGGAAGAAGCTGGTGTGCCTCTCCTTGCCCTCCCGCTCGGCGATCTTCTTGGCCAGGGAGTTGGCCACCGCCTTGGCGATCAGCGTCTTGCCGCAGCCGGGCGGGCCGTAGAGCAGGATGCCCTTCGGCGGCCGCAGCTGGTGCTCGCGGAACAGGTCGGCGTGCAGGAAGGGCAGCTCGACCGCGTCGCGGATCTGCTCGATCTGTGAGTGGAGGCCACCGATGTCGGTGTAGTCGACGTCGGGCACCTCCTCCAGGACGAGCTCCTCGACCTCGCTCTTCGGGATCCGCTCGTACGCGTACGCCGAGCGGGGCTCGATCATGAGCGAGTCGCCGGCCCGGATCGGCGAACCGATCAGGGTCTCGGCGAGGTGCACGATCCGCTCCTCGTCGGAGTGCGAGACCACCAGCGCCCGGTCACCCGGCGCGCCCTCGGGACCCGCGAGGATCTCCTTGAGCATCACGACCTCGCCGACCCGCTCGTAGCCGAACGCGTCGACGATGTTGAGCGCGTCGTTGAGCAGGACCTCCTGGCCGCGCCGGAGCTCGTCGACCTCCAGCGAGGGCGAGACGGCCACCCGGAGCTTGCGCCCGCCGGTGAACACGTCCACCGTGCCGTCGTCGTGCTTGGCCAGAAACACGCCGTAGCCGCTCGGCGGCTGGGCGAGGCGGTCGATCTCCTCCTTGAGCGTCACGATCTGCGCGCGAGCCTCCTTGAGGGTGCTCACGAGCCGTTCGTTGTTCTCGGTCAGCCGCGCCAACTGCGCCTGGGTGGCGGCCAGCCGCTCCTCGAGCTGCCGGACGTGTCGGGGGCTTTCGGTCAACTTGCGCCGCACCAGAGCGAGTTCCTCTTGAAGGAACGCGACCTGCGTGGAGAGATCGTGGGCCTCCTTCTCCCACCGTGCGGCGCGCGAGTCCGCGTCGTCGCTGCGTGCCACGTCCCACCTCCCCGGGGGGCTTGAACGTTCTGAGCTAACACTAGCCGCTATGAGCCCGATTCGGTCCTCCGCAACGCGCTCGTCACCGAAGCTTGATCGCCAAGGGCTGGTCGACGGGCGGGTACGGGCGTTCGGGTACCGTCGGAGCGTGGGACGGGAGAACATGGGGGGTGCTTCGTGACCGACGTCGCGACGGACCAGCTGCAGGTCTGGGTCGACCAGGACCTGTGCACGGGTGACGGGCTGTGCGTCCAGTACGCGCCGGAGGTCTTCGAGTTCGACGTCGACGGCCTGGCGTACGTCAAGGGGCCGGACGGCGAGCTGCGGCTGGCCGCGGGCGCCCGGGTGGACGTGCCGGAGCACCTGCGCCTCGAAGTGATCGACTCGGCGAAGGAGTGCCCGGGCGAGTGCATCCACGTGGTGCGCGCCCGCGACGGCGCCGAGGTGGCCGGCCCGGAGGCCGAGGACTGACCTGACGGACGCCGCGGGCCGGGGACCGACGTCCCCGGCCTGTGGGGTCTCTTACAGCATCGGGCGGCCGACGACCGAGGCGACCAGCCGGGCGAACTCCTCCAGCCGGGCGATCTGCCCGGCGCCGCCGTCGTCGAGGGTCTTGCCGAAGCGCAGCGCGTCGTGCCGGGGCGCGCCGACCGCCTCGTCGCTGGGCGGCGCCTCGTCCAGCGAGCTGAGCAGCAGGTAGACGTCGATGCTGTCGACCCGGACCTCGCCGGTGTCGGCGCGGGTGAGCCGCCGGCGGCAGCCGACCTCGGTGACCGTGGAGACCGGCACCACCCGCAGCGAGGAGGTCATCGAGCCGGGCGGCCCCTCCCCCGGCGGGACGTCCTCGCCGTGCCAGAGCACCAGCCGGCTGCCGTCACAGACGACGACCTCCTGCCACACCCCGTTCACCTCGTTGACGAAACGTTCCAGGGTGAAGCCGAGCACGGACGCGCCGCGCAGCACCCCGCCGAGGGCGTCCAGGGCGATGTCGGGGTCGCGCAGATAGGCCCGGGCGGCCGACTCCAGGTCGGCGTAGGGCGACCAGTCGGGAAAGACGGCGGGCAGGTCACCGTTGTCGTAGCCGGGGCTGCTCATGCCGCCGCCTCCCGGCCCGCGCGCCGCCACCGGTCCGGACCGCCGGGACGGGCGCGGCGCCCGCCGCGTGCCCCGATCCGCTCGCTCATGCCACCGTCTCCACCCGCTCGGTGTCGTCCCCGCCGGGACCCATGATCCGCTCGCTCATAGCCGTCCGCGCCGCGGGGTCACGCCCGGTCCGGCTCCTCGGCCCCGGCGGCCGTCTGCCGGGCCGCCTCGGCCGCGCGCAGCGCGTCCCGGCGCTGGGCGTACGCCTCGGCGCCCTTGCTGGGCTTGCGGCGCCGCGGCGGGGCGGTGACCCCGGGGGCGAGCTTGCGCGCGGAGACCAGGAAGGCGGTGTGCGCGATCATGCGGTGGTCGGGCCGGACCGCGAGCCCCTCGGCGTGCCAGTCCCGGACCAGCGACTCCCAGGCGCGCGGCTCGGTCCAGCCGCCCCGCTCGCGCAGCGCCTCGACCAGTTCGGAGAGCTGCGGTGTGGTGGCCACGTAGCCGATCAGCACGCCGCCGGGAACGAGGGCCCGCTCGACCATGTCGAGCATCTCCCAGGGGGTGAGCATGTCGAGGATGATCCGGTCGAAACCGGTCTCGGTGCACTCGGCGACGTCCCCGACGTGCAGCCGCCAGGCGGGGTGCGGGCCGTTGAAGAACGCCTCGATGTTGCGCCGGGCGATCTGGGCGAAGTCGTCACGCAGCTCGAAGGAGTGCAGCTCACCCTCGGTGCCTACGGCCCGCAGCAGCGAGCAGGAGAGCGCGCCGGAGCCGGCGCCGGCCTCCAGGACCTTCGCGCCGGGGAAGACGTCGCCCATGGCCACGATCTGCGCCGAGTCCTTCGGGTAGATCACCTGGGCGCCGCGCGGCATGGAGAGCACGTAGTCCGACAGCAGCGGGCGCAGGGCCAGGAACGCGGTGCCGCCGCCGGCGGTGGTGACCACGCTGCCGTCGGGCAGGCCGATCAGCGTGTCGTGCTTGAGGATCCCCCGGTGGGTGTGGAACTCCTTGCCGGGCTCCAGCGTCACGGTGTGCATCCGGCCCTTCGGGTCGGTCAGCTGGACCCGGTCGCCGGGGCGGAACGGCCCCCGGTGCACGGGGGGCAGCGCCGGGACGGAGGAGGTGTCTGCGGTCACGTGTTCGTCTTCCGTTTGGGTTCCAGGAGCTGGGCGAGATCCGCGATGTGCAGCACGCCGACCACATCTTCGCCTGCCGTCACGACGTACTGTGCGCCCGGGTGGGTGCGCACGGTCTCCAGCACCCGCTCGCCGTCGGCGCCGACCGGCAGCGCGGGCACGCTGTCCAGGCCGCGGGCCACCGCGTCCACCGCGAGCCACGGCCGCCGTTCCGGGGGTACGGCGGCGACGCGGGCCGGGTCGACCAGGGCCACCGGGCGGCCGGCGGAGTCGACCACGGCGAGCGCGGCGTCGGGGGTCGTCCCCTC
>NZ_MUYZ01000011.1:0-56773 GCF_003013775.1 Micromonospora sp. MH33 | reverse complement strand
GCGGCCCCACCAGCAGCACCAGGCCGAGCAGGACCAGCGCGGTGGCGGCCAGCGCCGGGTCGAAGCCGGCGTCCAGCCGGCGGGCGTAGCCGACCAGGATGCCGGCGGCGGCCAGCACCGACTCGGCGAGGCCGTCGGCGGTCGGCCGGACCCGGCGCTCCCAGGCGGTGGCGGCGAGCGCGGCGACCGCGACCGCCAGCCCCCAGCCGGTCGCCCCGGTGAGCGCCACGACGAGGAAGGCCAGCACCGCCAGCCCGGTGGTCAGCACCCGGGCGAGCAGCTTCCGGACCAGGTCACCACGCATCTGGCTCGTCCCGTCCGCCGGTCAGGCGCCGACGCCGGTGGGCAGCTCCGACGGGTGCGCGCCCGGCTGGGCGGGCACCGCGGCCACCGGCTCGCCGGGCGCGCGGCGGACGTCGATCACCTGACCGGTCAGCTCGGAGATCAGCACGTCCAGGGAGGCCTGGGCGACCGCCTCGGCGGAGAGCAGGGTGTGCTCCGGCTCCTCGCCGAACGCCTTGGTGCGCATCGGGGTGGCGGTGCGCTCCGGGTTGACGCAGTTGACCCGTACGCCGAACTCGGCCCACTCGTCGGCGAGCGCCTGGGTCAGGTTGACCAGCGCGGCCTTGGTGGCCGAGTAGAGCGCGTAGCGCGCCCGGCCCCGGGTGTAGGAGCTGGAGGTGTAGAGCAGCAGCTGGCCCTTGGTCTGCTGGAGGTACGGCAGCGACTGCCGGGCGATGGTGACCGGGCCCACGAAGTTGACGTGCAGGAGGCGCTCCATCGTCTCCTCGTCCATCTCCGCCAGGGCGCCCTTCTCCAGGATCCCGGCGGTGACCACCACGTGGTCGATCCGGCCGGTCGCCTCGAAGGCGGTCTTCAGCGCGGCGGCCACGTCCTCGGCCCGCTCGACGTGGGTGCCGGTGGTGGAGCGGCTGAACGGGAAGACCTGGGCGCCGTAGCGGCGGGCCAGCTCGGTGAGGTCGTGGCCGATGCCGTAGCTGCCGCCGAAGACCACGATGGTCCGGCCGGTCAGCTCCTCGGAGTAGCTGCGGTGGTCGGTGAGCTTGGGCACCTGGGCGGCCGCGAGCTGGAAGAGCTTGTCCGCCAGGTGCACGTCGACCGGGTGGGTGACCTTGATGTTCTCGTCCGAGCCGTCGATCACCTTGATCGGCGTGCCGGGCAGGTAGCGCAGCACCACGCCGCAGTCGTCGGTGGCGGCGAAGTCCGGGTCGCCCTCGGCCCGCCGGTACGCCTCGCGGATGGTGCCGGACCGGAACGCCTGCGGGGTCTGGCCGCGGCGCAGCGTGGCGCGGACCGGGATGCCGGTGATGCAGTCGTCCTGGTCGACCTGGATGATCGTGTCGGCGGACGGGATGGCCACGTCCACCGCGGAGTAGGTCCAGAGCGCGTTCACGCACTCGCGCACGATCCGGGCGCTGACCAGCGGGCGCACCGCGTCGTGGAAGAGGATGTTGACGTCGCCCTCGCCGACCGCGTCCAGCGCGATCCGGGTGGTGTCGTTGCGGGTGTCCCCGCCCTCGATCACCTTGCTGACCTTGCGGAAGCCGGCGTTGGCGACGATCCGCTCGGCGTCGGGCACGTGACCGGCGGCCATCAGCACGATGATCTCGTCGATCTCCGGCGCGGCCTCGAACACCGCCAGGGTGTGCTCGATGATCGGCTTGCCGGCGATCTTCAGCAGCTGCTTCGGGATGCCCAGCCCGAGACGCGTCCCGGTCCCCCCGGCGAGGATCACGGCCACCGTCCGCGAGGGGCGCCAGGGCGCCGGGCTCGCCGGCGCGGGGGTGCGGTCCTGCGTCATTGCCGTTCCTCACTTCTGCGGGTGGATGGGGTTTTGCGACTGGATGACCGGGTGGTGAACTTTCGCCGGCAACCAGGAAACCTTAACGCGTACGACGGAGCGCACCGACCCGGGCGAGCCCGGGACCGGTGCGCCCCGGACGGCTACTTCTGGTTCTCGTAGGCGTCGCAGACCTCGTCGGTGGGGCCGTCCATCCTCAGCACGCCGCTCTCCAGCCAGATGGTCCGCTCGCAGGTGTCCCGGATCGAGCTGATCGAGTGGCTGACCAGGAAGACCGTGCCGGCGCTGTCGCGCAGCTCGCGGACCCGCTGCTCGCTGCGGGCCCGGAACTTGCGGTCACCGGTGGCCAGCGCCTCGTCGATGAGCAGCACGTCGTGCTTCTTCGCGGAGGAGATGGCGAAGCGCAGCCGGGCGCCCATGCCGGAGGAGTAGGTGCGCATCGGCAGCGAGGCGAAGTCGCCGCGCTCGTTGATCCCGGAGAACTCGATGATCTCCGGCGCCAGCCGCTTGACCTCGTCCGGCGGCATGCCCATGGCCAGGCACCCGAGCACCACGTTGCGCTCGCCGGAGAGGTCGTTGAGCAGGGCCGCGTTCACGCCGAGCAGGGACGGCTGGCCCTGCGTGTAGACCGCGCCCCGGGCCGGCGGGAGCAGGCCGGCGATGGCCCGCAGCAGGGTCGACTTGCCGGAGCCGTTGCTGCCGATCAGGCCGATGGCCTCACCCTCGTACGCGGTGAAGCTCACGCCCTTGACCGCGTGCACCTCGCGGATGTTCGGCGCGTTGGTCCGGGACACGATGCGCTTGAGGGCGGAGACCGGGCTGGTGCCGCCGGTGGCGCCCTTGTGGATCTTGTAGATCACGTGCACGTCGTCCACCACGACGGTCGGGACCCGTCCCGCGTCCACCACGGCGGCGTTGCCCGCCGACTGGGTCTGGTCAGCCACGGCCGTACTCCTTCTCTCCGCGCCAGAAGTAGACGAACCCGCCGATGCCCATGACGACCGCCCAGAACAGGCCGAGCGCCCAGAGCCGCAGGGGGGAGCTCACCAGGTTCGCCTGGTGCGAATCGAGCAGCGAGTACCGGGCCAGTTCGATGAAGACCAGCGGCGGGTTCCATTCCAGGACGGCCGCCGCCCAGTGCGGCAGGTGCTGCCGGAACAGGGAGACCGGGTAGAGCACGCCGGAGGCGTACAGCCAGGTCCGCATCACGAACGGCATGACCTGCTTGAGGTCGGTGACCTTGGAGCCGAGCCGGGCCATCACCATGGTCAGCCCGACGTTGAAGACGGTCTGCAGGAGCAGCATGGGGGCGATCAGCAGCCAGCGGAAGGTGATCGGCTCGCCGGTCAGCACCACGATGGCGGCCAGCACGATCATCGACATGAGCAGCTGCTGGAGCTGCACCAGGGTGACGGTGATCGGCAGCGCGGCCCGGGGGAACTGGAGGGCCCGGATCAGCCCCAGGTTGCCGGTGATCGCGCTCGTGCCGTTCTGCACCGCGGTCTGGGTGAACATGAAGATGAACACGCCGGTGCACAGGTAGGCGATGAAGTTCGACACGCTCCGGTGCTGGGACAGGATCACGCCGAAGATCAGGTAGTAGACCGCCGCGTTGGTGAGCGGTGTCAGCACCTGCCAGAGCTGCCCGAGCTGGGTGTTGCTGAACGACGAGGCGACCTTCGCCCGCGAGTACGCGGTCATGAAGTGTCGGTACGCCCAGAGCTTGCGGGCGTACTCGGCCAGAGGCGGGCGTTCCCCGGCGACCCGCAGCCCGTACCGCTGGGCGAGCTGGGCCCGGGTCAGCCCGGATTCGGGGTCGGCCACCGCGGTGTTGGCCATGGTCAGGCGCTCCGATCTTTCGTGCCGATGGGGAGCAGGAGATGTGTCGCGGCGTTGAAATCTAGCGTGGCCGGGCGGGGGAGGGTGCCTCGCTGCTGCGTGGAAGGTAGTCCAAAACACGTCGGGACGCAACCGTACCGTCGTTGCGCTACATTGTCCCACGTGACGACCGAGAAGAGGCGTGCCCCGGCCGGCGCGGCGGTGCTGCGCGGGGAGATCACCAGTGCCATCCGCGCCGCCGTGATGCAGGAGTTGGCCGAGGTCGGCTACGGCCGCCTCTCCATCGAGGCGGTGGCCCGCCGGGCCGGGGTCAGCAAGACCGCGATCTACCGCCGTTGGCGCTCGAAACTCGACCTGGTGCTTGACATGGTCTCCGCGGCGGCGGGACGCAACCTGCCGCTGCTGGACACCGGCAGCCTCCTCGGTGACCTGGAGATCCTGCTCCACGTGATGGCCCGCGCGCTGCGGCACCGGCTGGCCTCGCAGATCATCCCGGACCTGCTGGCCGAGGCGGCCCGCAACCCGCAGATCGCGGAGAAGCTCCAGGCCGCCCTGGACGACTACCAGCAGGCCGTCGGCCGGATCCTGATCGGCCGTGCGGTCGAGCGGGGGGAACTCTCCCCGGACACCGACCGGCGCGCCGCGGTGGACCTGATCGTCGGCCCGGTCTACTGGCGGATGGCCATCTCACGGGCGTCGCTGGACGTCGAGGAGGTGCCCCGCCTGGCCTCCGCGATCGTCGCGGCCCTCCGGGTAGCATGCTTGGGGCCTGTCCGCGACGAGGTGGAAGTGTGACTCCGGATCCCGGTCGCGGAGCGCCAGTCGATCATGAACATCAGGACACATCTGGTCGGACAATGGTTGCGACCGGGTCGTTTGCAGCAGCAACCGCTACCATCCCCCCGAAACCGTCCCCCAAGTGAGAACCGTGTCGACAGGAGGAAGCCCCATGGTCGGGCCGCACCCAGAGTTCATTCCCCCAGCACGACCGATCATCGGTGAGGCCGAGATCGAGGCGGCTGTCCGGGTGCTGCGGAGCGGCCGGGTCGTGCAGGGCCCCGAGGTCGCCGCGTTCGAGGAGGAGTTCGGCGACCTGGTCGCCGGCCGGCACTGCGTCGCCGTCAACTCCGGGACCTCCGCGCTCCAGCTCACCCTGATGGCGCTCGGCCTCGGCCCGGGTGACGAGGTCATCGTGCCCTCGTTCTCCTTCGCCGCCAGCGCCAACGCCGTCCGGCTGGTCGGCGCCGAGCCGGTCTTCGTGGACATCGAGCCGGGCAGCTTCTGCGTCGACCCGCAGGCGGTCGCCGCCGCGGTCACCCCGCGCACCGTCGCCATCATGCCGGTCCACCTCTACGGCCACCCGGCCGCCATGGACCAGATCATGGCGATCGCCGAGCGGCACGGCCTCGCCGTGGTGGAGGACGCCGCCCAGGCGCACGGGGCCACGCTGCACGGCACCCCGGTCGGCGCCTTCGGCACCGCCGGCTGCTTCAGCTTCTACCCCACTAAGAACATGCACGCCCTGGAGGGCGGCATGGTCACCACCGCCGACGCCGAGGTGGCCCGCACCCTGCGGCTGCTGCGCAACCAGGGCATGGAGCAGCGGTACGCCAACGAGATCGTCGGCGCCAACATGCGGATGACGGACGTGGCCGCCGCGATCGGCCGGGTACAGCTCACCCAGCTCGCGGAGTGGACCGAGCAGCGCCGGGCCAACGCCAAGTTCCTCGACTCGAAGATCACCGGGATGGTCACCCCGCCCGTGGCGGACGCCGCCAAGCACGTCTACCACCAGTACACCGTGCGGGTGGAGGGCAACCGCGACGCGGCCATGGCCCGCCTCACCGAGCTGGGCATCGGCAACGCGGTCTACTACCCGACCCCGATCCACCGGCTCAAGCCCTACCTGGACTCCGACGGCAAGCCGGGCCCGTGGGACCTGCCGGAGACCGAGCGGGCCGCCGCCGAGGTCGTCTCGCTGCCGGTGCACCCGTCGCTGAGCCCGGCCGACCTGGAGCGGATCGCCGAAGGTGCGAACCTCGCCGGGGGTGCCCGGTGAGCGCGAGGAGTGAGCCGGTTCTGCGAGCCCCGCAGTCGCGAACGGAAGGTGGCGCAGTGAGCCAGGGCCGCAAGCTGCGCGCCGGCCTGATCGGCCTGGGCGCGATGGGCCGCAACCACGCCCGGGTGCTGTCCAACCTGGACGGCGTCGAGCTGGTCGGCGTGGTCGACCCGGCCGGCGACGTGACCGGCACGCTCCGCGCCCCGGTCGTCCCCGAGCTGGCCGACCTGCTGGCCATGGGCATCGACTACGCGGTGGTCGCCTGCCCGACCGCGCTGCACGAGCGGATCGGCCTGGAGTTGGCCGCCAACGGCGTCTGCGCGCTGATCGAGAAGCCGCTGGCCCAGTCCGTCGAGGCCGCCACCACGCTGGTGGAGGCGTTCGAGGCCGCCGGCCTGGTGGCCGGTGTCGGGCACATCGAGCGCTACAACCCGGCGCTGCAGAGCCTGCGCACCCGGCTGGAGGCCGGCGAGCTGGGCGAGGTCTTCCAGGTCGTCACCCGGCGCCAGGGCCCGTTCCCGCACCGGATCGCCGACGTCGGCGTGGTGATGGACCTGGCCACCCACGACATCGACCTGACCGCCTGGGTGACCGGCCAGGAATACACCTCCGTGTCGGCCCGGACGATCTCCCGCAGCGGCCGGCTGCACGAGGACATGGTCGCCGTGGTCGGCCAGCTCGCCGACGGCACGATGGTCAACCACCTGGTCAACTGGCTGAGCCCGCTCAAGGAGCGGTCCACCGTGGTCACCGGTGACAAGGGCTGCTTCGTCGCCGACACGCTCACCGCCGACCTGACCTTCTACGCCAACGCCGCCATCGACACGGAATGGGAGGCGCTGCGCGCGTTCCGCGGCGTGGCCGAGGGCGACATGGTCCGGTACGCGATCCCGAAGCGCGAGCCGCTGCTGGTCGAGCACGAGCGTTTCCGCGACGCCGTGGAGGGCAAGCAGAGTGACATCGTCACGCTGCGGCAGGGCCTGCGTACCGTGCGGGTCGCCGCCGGTCTCCTCGAGTCCGCGTCCGACGGCAAGGTCGTCTCCGTGGCGGCCGCCGGGAGCGACGCGGAGCCGGCACTGCGATGAGCCCGGCGCCGGTTCGGCGGACGGTCTCCGCGGTGAAGCGGCGGCTCCCCCGGCGGTGGCGCATCGCGCTCCGCCGGGCCGCCGCCGGCGATCGGCCCTGGGAGACCCCTTCGGTACGTGAGCTCTGCGAGCTCCCCGCCACCACGCCGCTGCTCGTGCACGCGAGTGGCATCGCGGACGACCGGGCGCTCGGCGGCATCCTGGCCGCCCTGGCCCGGTTGCCGGAGTTCCACCTGGCCCTCGTCCGCACCGATGCGGACGGGGCGGCCGTGCGGGAGCTGATCCGCCGCGCCGGCAAGGCGCGCCGGCGGGTGCACGAGGTGCCCCGCACGCGTCGGCTGACACCGGCCTTCCTCGCCTCGGCGGACCTGGCCGTGCTCGGGTTCGCCCCGGCGGGGGACCCGGCCGCGTCGGTGCCCGCCGTGCTCGACGCCTACCGGGCCGCCGGACTGCGGATCGTGGCCGGCAACGCCCGGCCGGTACGCGAGTACCTGGCCCGGCACCGGACCGGCGAACTGTTCGTCCCCGGCTCGGTGCCGTCCTTCGTGAAGGCCGTCGAGCGGGCGTGGGACCGCACCGCGGAGGCGCCGGAGGCGGCGGAGCCGACCGTCGCGCCGGTCGAGGCCGGCACACCGGGTCCCTGGCGGGCCCTGGGCGCCGGGCCCGTGCGGCTCGGCCTGGGCACCGCCAACTACGCCGGTCAGCTCTCCGCGCTGGCCGCCGCGATCAGCGCCGCCCGCCCGGACGTCGGCGTGGAGCTGGTCGTGGCCAAGCCACCGGCGAACTACCGGTACCCGGCGGACCGCTACCTGCACTTCCCGGCTGAACACCAGCTCGATGTGCAGCTGGACCAGATCCGGCGGGTGCTCGGCGCGTACACCCACCTGATCGTCGACGCCTTCCGCCCGGTGCTCGGCCGCCTCAACGGCGACGACGTGGCGGCCGACCTTCCCGCCCTGCGCCGGGCCCGGATCAAGGTCGCGCTGCTGGCGCACGGCAGCGAGATCCGCCACCCGAGAGCGCACCTGGAACGGCACGCCGAGTCCGCGTTCCGGGACGCCCCGGAGGACCTGCGGGAGCGGCTCACCGTGGTGGCCGAGCGGAACCGGCGCACCGCCGAGGAGAGCGGCCTGCCGCTGTTCGTCACCACCCCCGACCTGCTGGACGACGTGCCCTTCGCCACCTGGGCCCCACTGGTGGTCGACGTCGACGGCTGGACGTGCGACCGTCCGGTGCTGGAGCGGGCCCGCCCGGTGGTGCTGCACGCCCCGTCCAACCGCTGGACCAAGGGCACCGACCGGCTGCTGCCGCAGTTGCAGGAGCTGCACGACCGGCGGATCATCGAGTTGCGGCTGGTGGAAGGATTGCCGTACAGCGAGATGCGCCGCCAGGTGCAGGACGCCGACATCGTCGTCGACCAGCTCGTGATCGGCAGCTACGGCACGTTTTCCTGTGAGGGGATGGCCGCCGGGAAGGTGGTGGTGGCCTACCTCAGCGAGGCCGCCCACCGCGCGGTCGGCGTCCAACCACCCATCGTGAACGCCACGCCCACCACCCTGGTGAAGGCGATCGAGTCGCTGCTCGACGACCGTGCCGCCGCGGCGGCGCTCGCCGCCGAGGGGCCCGGGTACGTCCGTGACCAGCACGACGGTCGGCGGACCGCCGAGGTCTTCGACGCTTTCCTCCGGTGACCCGCGCCGGTCGTCCCCGGACGACCGGCGGGGGGAGCCGGACCGACCGTGCCAGACCCGTCAACGAGGAGAAGCACCCGATGCCTGCTGTGCCGTCCACCGACGCCCGACCGACGCGGGGGAGGGTGGTGATGCTGGTCGACAACGGGGTCCACGGCGACTCCCGGGTGCAGAAGGCCGCCCGGTCGGCCGCCGAGGCCGGCTGGGAGGTGATCCTGGTCGGCATCCTGAAGAGCGCCACCGCGGAGGAGACCTGGCGGCTCGGTGACGCCGAGGTGCGGCTCATCCGGGTGCCCCGACGGCTCCCGCACCCGGTCACCTATCGTCGCGCCCTGCTGCGCCGCCCGCTGGCCTACAAGCCGGGGCCTGAGGCGAAGCGGAAGCTGAACAGGCTCAAGGCCCGGCGGGACGACCTCAACTTCCGGCTCTCCGAGATCAAGGTGGCGCGGCGCGGTGGTGGGGCGCGCTGGGCCGAGCTGACCGGCAAGGCCCGGCTGGCGTCGCCGTACTTCCTCAACAAGATCATGTTCCAGTGGGTCAAGTTCCGGTCGCAGGAGCTGAAGCGGCTGCAGGAGCGCCAGCAGGACCCGAACTCCCGGCTCGACCGGGCCGCCCTGCGGTTCTGGCAGGGCCTGCAGGGCGACCGCGCCTGGCGCCGGCTGGACCCGGAGCTGTGGGACTTTGAACTGGCCTTCGCCGCGGTCGTCGACGAGCTCGAGCCGGACCTCATCCACGCCCACGACTTCCGGATGCTCGGCGTCGGGGCGCGGGCCGCCATGCGGGCCCGGGCCGGCGGCCGCGACGTCAAGCTGATCTGGGACGCCCACGAGTTCGTCCCGGGCATCATCGGCCGGCCCGCCAACCTGCGCTGGCTGCCGGCCCAGATCGCGTACGTGCGTGAGCACGCGCCCTACGCCGACGCCGTCATCACCGTCTCCTCGGCGCTGGCCGACCTGCTCCGGGAGACCCACGACCTGCCCGAGCAGCCGGCCGTCGTGTTGAACGCCCCGCCCGCCGCGCTGACACCGGAGCAGTGGGCCGTGCCGGTGCCGGACATCCGGGCGCTCTGCGGCATCGACTCGACCACCCCGTTGCTGGTCTACTGCGGCGGCATCAACCCGTCGCGCGGGGTGGACATCATGATCCGGGGCCTGACGCGGATGCCCGACGCGCACGTCGCGCTGGTGTCGCTGCACCCGAACGGGAAGGTGCCGATCATGTACGAGCTGGAGGAGCTCGCCACCGAGCTGGGCGTGGCCGACCGGGTGCACCTGCTCCCGTACGTGCCGCACTGGCAGGTCTCCGCCTTCGTGGCCCCTGCCGACCTCGGCGTCATCCCGATCCACCACAAGCCGAACCACGAGATCGCGCTGATCACCAAGTTCTTCGAGTACGCCCACGGTCGGCTGCCCATGGTGGTGAGCGACGTCAAGACGATGGCCGAGGCGACCCGGGCCACCGGCCAGGGCGAGGTGTTCCGCGCCGAGGACCTGGACGACTACCTACGCGCGGTGCGGGCGGTGTTGGACGACCCGCAGCGGTACCGCGCCGCCTACGAGCGGCCGGGCGTGCTCGAGCAGTGGACCTGGGAGGCGCAGGCCCGGGTGATGGACGAGGTCTACACCCGCCTGCTCCCGGACCACCCGAAGGCGGTCCCGGCCGCGGACCCCGCCACCCCGTCCGTACCGGCGCAGCGGTCGGCCGTCCCGGTCCGCTGAATCGTGCTCACGACGAAGGGGCCCGGCCGATCGGCCGGGCCCCTTCCCGTTTTCCCTGCGTTCCGCCGCAGGTTCAGTCGTCCAGCAGCAGCCGGTCGTACCCGGACTGGGTGACGGTCCAGTCCCACGTCTTCAGGACGTGCTCGGACGCGGCCCGACCGGCCTCCGCCCACCGCTCCTCTGTGGCCGTGACGGCCAGGATCCGCTCGGCGGCCTCCTCGGGGGTGTCGACCACCCAGTCGGCGGGGAAGAGGCTTCGGGCGCCGTGCGGCTTTCCGGCGAAGAACGGCCAGTCCCGGACCACCGGCACCGCCCCGCTGGCCGCGCCCTCTACCAGGCCGCAGTGGAAGCTCTCCCGCACGGAGGCGCTGAGGATGATCCCCACCTCCTGGAGCCCGGCCGGGACGTCGTCGGTCTGCCCGTACCGCCGGACCGCGCCGAGCGGCTCCAACTCCGCCAGGTCCTGGCTGAACAGCTTGCCGTAGTCCTTGGCCGGCTTGCTGGTCCGGTTGTTGAAGTCGCTGCCGATGAGCGTGAGCCGGTAGCGCTCGTCCCGCTCGCGCAGCCTGCGCAGCACCTCGACCGCCCAGCGCGGGTCCTTCGCCACCGAGCTGAACCCGACCATGCCGAGGGTGAACCGGGCGTCCGCCGGCTTCGCGCGGGGGTACCGCTGGAGGTCCATCGCGTTGTCGATGACGTGGAGCCGGGGGCCGTGCGCCTCGGTGAGCTGGGGCAGCACCGCGGTGGACAGGTCTTTGAGGTGCTCGGAGACGAAGACGACGTCGTCGACCCGGGAGAAGTCCACCAGGTGCGGCCAGAAGTTGAAGGCCTCGAAGCTGTGCAGTCGGACGATGATCCGGACGGTACCCGGGTCGTGCAGCGTGAACAGTGCCGCGGTGGCCTGGCACCAGTCGACGAAGACGGTGTCGGCCCAGTCCAGGTGCGGCCGCAGCCACTCCTCGATCTTGGCGCCGTACGACGACTCGCCGGCCAGCAGGTGCTCCATGACGGTGCTGCCGCTCAGGGCGAGCGGGCGGGTCACCGGGTCGTCGTAGAGATCGAGGAACCGGACCTCCACGTTCGGCATCGCCCGGTAGCGCTCCAGGATTTCCTGGAGGAAGTTGTCGTTGATGAGCGTGGTGACCAGCAGGCGCAGCGGCCGGTCGGTGGGCGCTGGAGCGGCCGGGGCGAGCCGGCCGCGCTTCGCGGACAGCTTCCGGGCCGCGGTGCTCTCGCGGAACGGCGCCAGGAAGGCCCCCGGGTCCTCGCTCATGGGCGAGGAGAGCCGGTCGAAGTGCAGCACCCGGTTGGAGGCCAGGCTCCACGCCCTGGACACGGCCGCGGCGGCCTTCTTGCTGTCCCGGGGGAGCAGGTTGTCCGCCAGCGCCAGCTGGGCCCGGATCGCGTCGTGCAGGCCGGTCGGCACCCGGCCGAGCGCCAGCTCGGCCTGCGCCGCCTTGGTCAGCACGTCCGCGCGGGTGCCGGCGCTGCTGATGCGGCTGACCGCGGCGGAGGCGGCCCGGGCGGCGACGGCCGGCCGGCCGGCCTTCACCGCGCTGTCGTGCAGCCGGACGGCGAGCTTGCTGCGGAACCGGTCCGGCACGCGGGGAGCCGCCACCGCGCGGGTCCAGAACCAGGCCCCCGCCGGGTTGCTCATGACCGTCTGGCCGGTGGCCTTGTGCAAGGTGGTCCGGACGGTCTGCGCCGCCGCCCGGCGCGCGCCCCGGGCGCCGATGCCCGCCGCCGCGGAGACCTGACGCTCCAGCCGCCGGCTCACCGACTCGGTCCGCCGGGCGTCGAGCGCCCGCTGCGCCGGCACGAGCCCGTAGTAGGCGCCGGCCCGGGTGTTGCGCTGGGCCATCTCCCACACGGTGTGCACGGCGCGGGCGTCGAGGGCGACCAGCAGGTCCGCCTTCCGGAAGAGCTGCCGCAGCCACGGGTTGCGGCGGGCGTGCAACCACACCTTCCGGTTGGCCGGCGCCCGGCCGAGCGCCTTGCGGAGCCGGGCGTCCCGCTTCTCCCCGGGTACGGCGAAGGTGCGCACCTCCGCCAGCGCCGGGTCGACCGGCAGGTCCGCGCTGTTGAAGAAGCACGCCACGGTGACGCTGGCGCCCCGGGCACGGAAGCGCTCGAGCGCCTCGATCAGGACGGCCGGCTGCTTCGGCGCGGTGGCGGCCACGATGAGCACGGTGGTCACAGCTGGACATCCTCCGTCAAAGCGGCCGGGGCGGAGTCGCCGGCCGTGGTGGGCCGGACGAGTTCGGTGAGGTGTCGCACGGCGGGGCCGAGCACCGCCGGCCGGGCGAACCGGCGGGCGAGCTGGCGCGCCGTAGTCCGGTCGGCGTCGGTCGCCTTCAGGGCCATCCGGGCGGCCTCGCTGAAGGAGGTGGCGAGACGGTGCGGGTCCAGGCCGACGGCCCCGGTCCACAGCGGGTGCCCGGCCAGGATGTTCGTCGCGTCGTGGTCCACGTCGTGGGCGGAGAGCACAGGCAGGCCGGTTGCCATGAACTCGTACACCTTGCCGGAGGTGACGAAGCGGCCGCCGACCAGCATCAGGACGAGGGCGTCCCAGGAGCCGTAGGTGGCGGCCAGGTCGGCCTTCGGCACCGGGCCGCCGAAGCTGACCCCGTCGACGGCGGCCTCCTTGAGGAGGTCCATGTGACGGTTGGCCTCGCGGGCCGGACCGGCGCCGATGTGCCCCCGCACCTCGAACCGGGAGCTGGCCAGCACCGGGTCGTCCCGGCGGGCGATCCGCCACCCGTCGAGCACCGACTCGAGGAAGGCCGGCGTGAAGTTGACCGAGCCGAGGTAGCCGAAGGTCAGCCCGGCGGCCGGGTCCGGCGACCGGCCGGTGACGTCCGGCAGGCTGTCCTCGTCGTAGCCGTTGCGCACGACGTGCACCCGGTCGGCGAGGTGGGGGTACCGCTCGCGGTAGAAGCCGGCGATCGGGTCGTTGACGCACCAGACCGCGACGGCGTGCTCCAGCACCTTGGACTCCCAGCGGCCGGAGACCGAGTCCCGGGTGAAGGCCTCGCCGCCGCCGATGACGTCCAGCGACCAGCCGTCGCGGAAGTCCACCGCGTAGGGGACCTTGTGCTCCTCCCACAGCTTCCACGTGGCGGCCAGGTTCACGTACGGGGCGCAGGAGGCGAGCAGCAGGTCGGCGGGGTGCTCGCGGTGCACCCGCAGCACCGCCTGCTCCAGGTCGTGCCGCCACCCGCCGAAGACCGGCTCGGGGAAGAGCTTCTGCTCGCGCTGACGCAGCCGCTTGATCCACCCCGCGGGGTCGAGCGAGCGCTCCTCGGAGAAGGCCCGGATGTCGGTCTCCAGGTCCTCCCGGATCAGCGGGAGCTCGACCACCTTGACCCGCGGGTCGACCTTCTCGGAGAGGGTGTGGTCCAGGCCGTACTCCCGCTCCCAGGCCTCCTGGCAGATGGTGATGACGGTGATGTCCCAGCCCAGGGCGACGAACTGGTTCGCCGTCTCGCGCAGCCGGTAGGCGCTGCTCTTCGCCGCGGGCGGGAAGCCGATCGCCAGGTAGATGGCGTGCGGTCGCTTGTCGCCGCCGGACCGGGGGAGGGGGAGGACTCGGTTGCTCATCGCAGGTAGCCGATCGTGAAGAGGGGACGCGCGGTCATGCCAGGTGCCGGCGCAGCGTCTCGGCGACGCGGTGGGCCGCCCGGCCGTCGCCGTACGGGGTGCCGCGGGGCGCCTCCGGGGCGGGACGGGTCGCCGTCGTCGCCCACTGCGCGCCCAGCTCGCGCGGGTCCGGAACGAGGACGTTCCAGCCGTCCGCGAGGGTCTCCACCCACTCCGTCTCGGTCCGCAGCGTGGTGCACGGGCGGTCCAGCAGGTAGGCCTCCTTCTGGAGGCCGCCGGAGTCGGTGACCACGCCGACCGAGCCGAGCACCGCCGCCACCATGGCGGCGTACGGCAGCGGACGGCCGGCGTGCAGCGAGCCCCGGGACAGCTTCAGGCCGTGCTCCTCGACCCGGGCGACCAGCCGCGGGTGGGCCAGCAGCGCCACCGGCACGGGCAGGTCGGCCAGCGCGTCGAGCAGCGCGGCGAGCCGCTGCGGGTCGTCGGTGTTCTCCGCGCGGTGCAGGGTCGCCAACAGGTACGGGGCGTCCGGGTCGATGCCCTCGGGCAGCGCCGGCCGGGGCTGGTCACCGCGTGACACGTCGTCGCGGACCCGCAGGCAGACGTCCACCATGACGTCGCCGACCAGTTCCGAGCGCGACGCCAGGCCCTCCGCCGCCAGGTGCCGCACGGCCTCCTCGGTGGGGGCGAGCAGCAGGTCGGCGGCGTGGTCGGTGAGCACCCGGTTGTGCTCCTCCGGCATGCGCCGGTTGAACGACCGCAGCCCGGCCTCCAGGTGGGCCACCCGCAGGTGCTGCTTCACGGCCGACAGCGTGCCGGCCAGGGTCGAGTTGGTGTCGCCGTAGACCAGCACCCAGTCCGGTCGTTCGGCGGCGAGCACCGGGTCCAGCGCCGCCAGGGTGTTGCCCGTCTGCACGCCGTGGCTGCCAGAGCCGATGCCGAGGTGCACGTCCGGGTCCGGGATGCCGAGGCCGGAGAAGAACACGTCGGACAGGTCCGCGTCGTAGTGCTGGCCCGTGTGCACGATCACGTGCTCGCACCCGTCCTCGGCGAACGCCGCGGCGATGGGCGCCAGCTTCACCAACTGCGGGCGGGCGCCGACAATGCTGACGACCTTCACTACGTGACTCCTCGTGATCTGCGACGGGGACTACGGGTGGATCTGGCACCGGCGGCGGGGACCGGGGGCCGTGTTCAGCTCGGCGCGCCGGCTGCTAAAGCCCGGGTCGTGGGCGGGCGCCCTAGAAATAGTAGTGCCCCGGCCGGCGCCGGACGACGCACGCGGTGGCGGTCGGCGGGGAACGGTGCGCGGCGCCACCGGACGGTTCCGGTCATCGGCGCCCGACCGGTGCGGACGGCGACGAGCGGCGCGAGGGCGGGACACAGCGCACCACCCTAACCGAACGTGCGCGGCCGTCCGCCCCGTACCGGCTCCCGTGACGCCCGCCGGCCGGCCGGGGTGCCTCCGTCCGGCGTGGCGAGCCCGACCAGGGGGTTGACCTGCGTAAAATATGGCGATATGACGGCCTCGGGCCCTGACGGCCGGACACGCGTCTCCGCCGACGCCGGACCGGTGGCCGCCGCCACCGTCGAGGCGGCCCCCGGCCCGACCGAGCCACCGGTCGACGCAGCGCAGCGCCCGGCCCGGTCGCCGGCCGCCCCCGCACGCTGGCGCCGGCTGCGCCCGGACCTGCTGGTCGCCTCGGTCTACCTGGCCGGCGCACTGTGGGTGACCGCCCGTGGCTGGCTCGATCCGGGCGGCCGGCTGCTCGGCAGCCGGCCCGACGACCAGGGCTTCAACGAGTGGATGCTGGCCTACGCCGCGCACGCGGTCAGCCACCTGGAGAATCCGTTCTTCACCACGCTGCAGAACGCCCCGGCCGGCGTCAACCTGATGACCAACGTGGGGATGCAGCTTCCAGGCCTGGTCCTGTCGCCGTTCACCCTCCTGTTCGGCGCGCCCTTCTCGTACCTGCTCTTCATCACGCTCAACCTGGCCGGCACCGGGTACGCCTGGTACCACATGCTCTCCCGGCATCTGGTGTCGTCCCGGGCCGCGGCCTTCGTGGGCGGCCTGTTCTGCGCCTTCGCGCCGGCCCTCGTCTCGCACAGCAACGGGCATCCGCACATCACCGCCCAGTGGCTGGTGCCGTTCATCCTGTTACGGGTCGTCAGGCTGGCCCGCGACGCCCGCCCGGTCCGCGACGGGCTCGTGCTGGGGTGGCTCGTGGTGGCGCAGTTCTTCGTGAGCCTGGAGATCCTGTTCCTGACGGCGCTCGGCTGCCTGCTGATGATGCTCGGATACCTGGTCTTCCGGCCCCGCGAGGCACTGGGCCGAGCCCCGGCGCTGCTCGGCGGGCTCGCGATCACCGGTGTGCTGGTCGGAGCCGCCGCCGCGTACCCGCTGTGGATGCAGTTCGCCGGGCCGCAGCACCGGGTCGGGCACCCCGGCGACCCCGACGTCTACGCGCTGACCGTCGGCTCGTTCGTGCGCTACGCCACCGAGTCGGTGGCCGGTGGGCGGACCGGCGCGCTGCCGTGGGGCCCGAACACCACCGAGCAGTCGAGCTTCTACGGCTGGTCGGTGGTGGTGCTGGCGCTGGCCGCCTGCTGGTGGCTGCACCGCGAGATCGTCGTCCGGGTGCTGGGCGTGGTGATGGCGGTCTCCGCTGTCCTCTCGATCGGCACCACCTGGACCTGGGGCAGCCGGCGTACCGGCGTGCCGGCGCCGTTCGCGCTGGTGAGCGACCTGCCGATCTTCGACTCGGTGGTGGTCGCCCGGTTCGCGCTGATCACGACCGCGGCGCTCGGCGTCCTGTTCGCGGTCACGGGCGACCGCCTCGGCCGGATGCGGGTGACCGGCGAGGGCGAGGCCCGCCTGGTCCCCCGGCTGGCCGCGGTGGCGGCGCTCGCCGCGCTGCTGCCGATCCTGCCCACCCCGCTGGAGGTCCGCGGTCGGGTCCCCGTCCCGGACTTCGTCACCAGCGGCGCGTGGCAGGACCACGTGGCCCCCGGCCGCACCCTGGTGCCGGTGCCGGTCCGCGGGATGACCTCGCTCTACTGGAGTTCCGCCGCGGTGGCCGGTTTCGCCGTTCCGGAGGGCTACTTCCTCGGCCCGGTCTCCGCCACCGACGCCACCGGCCGCTGGGGCGTGGAGCCGCAGCCGACCGCGAAGCTGCTCACCGCCGTCTCGCGCGGGGAACGGGACACGACGGTCGGTCCGGCGGACATCGCCCAGGCACGGTCCGACGTCCGGTACTGGAAGGCCGACGCCGTGGCGCTGCCCGACCGGGTCGCCCGCGGGCACGACGACCTGAAGATCGTGCTGGACGCGTTGTACGGCCCGGGACAGCGGGTGGACGACGTCTGGCTCTGGGACGTCCGGCCGTTCACGCGGTGAGGGGCGTGTCGCCCGTCACCGGCTGGCGGTCACGGCGACCCCTTCCAGATCAGCAGCAGGTAGCCGCCGAAGTACGCGGAGAAGGCGGTCAGCGCCACGAGCACGGTGACCGCCCGGGCCCGGCCCGCCCGCGCCAGGCCGACGGCCGCCGGGAGCAGCAGCGCGAACGCCGGCAGCAGGAACCGCGCCTTGGAGTGGTAGTAGCCCGCCGAGCCCAGCGTCGTGACCAGCAGCAACCCGCTGTACAGCAGCAGCTGCCAGGGCTGCCGGTCGAGCACGCTCAGGACGAGGAACATCACCGCGAGCAGCCCCACCACGCTCACGATCAGCATCTGTGGCGGGGGCGACTGCGCCAGCACCGCCTGCCCGCGGTGGAGGGTGTAGTCGCCGAAGTCGAAGCTGGTGCCCCAACCGGCGGACTGGATGTGGAACCAGCCGTCCGGCCGCCCGGTCCGCGTGCCCACCCAGGCCAGGTAGCCCAGCCAGCCGGCCGGCGCGAGCAGCATGGCGACCCAGGGCCGCCAGCCGTCCTGGCGCCGGACCGCCGCGATCAGCGCGGCCAGCCCCACCACCGGGATCAGCGACGAGGCGGTCGGCCGGGTCAGGCCGGCGAACAGGCAGACCACCCCCGCCGTGACCCAGTGGCGGCGCAGCAGCGCGTACAGCGTCCAGGCGGCGAGGGCGGTGAACAGGCTCTCGCTGTAGCCCATCGACTCCACCACGCCGTGCGGCACCGCCGCCCAGAGTGCGGCGAGCAGGACCCCGGTGCGCCGGTCGTGCAGGTGCGCGCCGATCGCGAAGAGGCCCCAGGCGGCCGCCAGCCCGGCGAGCCACGCCACGATCAGGGCGGCGCCGTGCGTGCTGAGCGGGGAGATCCGGTCGAGGCCGGCGGTCAGGCCGGGGTAGAGCGGGAAGAACGCCATGTTGCTCTGCGTCTTCTCGTACCCGTCGTACCCGTGCTGGGCGATCGCGAGGTACCAGTTGCCGTCGTACCGGGTGAGCCGATCGCTCGCGGACGCGCCCACGTTGCGCGCCCACAGGTAGACGGTGAGCAGCCCTACGAGGCGGATCACGCCGTAAACCACGAGCGCGGGCAACGCCTGCCGGGCAGCGGCCCACAGCCGCTGTCCGGGGCCGGAGCGGCGTGGGTCCGGGGTCGCCGGCGCCGCGGGCTGGGCCGGCGTCGGCCGGCTCGGTTCCTCGGTCGTCACCACGTCCATTGTGCGATCCCGTCCGCGCTGAGCTGGGGCGATCCGACGGCTCGCCGAGCCCGTCGGGAGGCGCTGGGCCGGCCCGGCCCGCGAACGGGAGACGCCGCCGGTCGTTGAACAGCATGGAGGGTAGCAACCGGCGCGCGCGGGCGCGGACCGCCGACGGCGGTGGACGTTTCGCGCCGATCCGTTGTCGTAGACTCGCTCGGGTCCGCGGGCGCGGTGCTGGCGACGACGGAGACGGGCAAGGAATGCGATCTGACGGCACGACCGCAGCGGCGGCCACCCGGGGACGGGTCGTCATGCTGGTGGACAACGGGGTCATCGGTGACTCCCGGGTACAGAAGGCCGCCCGGTCGGCGGCCGAGGCCGGCTGGGACGTCGTCCTCCTCGGACGTGCGCCCGTCGGGCAGCCGCAGCAATGGCGGCTCGGCGACGCCGAGGTCCGCCTGATCCCGATGCCCGAGCCGCTCGCCAAGCGCCGGCACGAGTTCCGGCGGGTGTGGCTGCGCCGGCCGCTCGCATACCCGCCGTCCGGCATCGCCGCCCACCGCACCCAGGCGGTGAAGGCCTGGCGGGCCGACCTGGCGGTCCGGCGGGCGGCGCTGACCACTGCGGCCCGGGAGTCCGGCGCCGGCCGGCCCGGTGGCCTGCCCTGGGCGGCGCTGCGCGCCGAGGAGAAGCTCGCCGGCCTGACCCGCAAGTGGGTGGGCTTCCGCAACCGGCAGCTCAACCAGGCCCGGAAGAGCCGCAAGCTCGACGGTCCCTGGGACCGGGCGTACACGCTGTTCTGGCAGCGGCTGCGCGGCGACGGCGCGTGGCGCCGCCTCGAGCCGGGGCTGTGGGACTACGAGCTGGCCTACGGCCCGGTCGTCGACGAGCTGGCCCCGGACCTGATCCACGCCAACGACTTCCGGATGATCGGCGTCGGCGCCCGCGCGAAGATCCGGGCGGCCGCGAAGGGCCGCCGGATCGCGCTGGTCTGGGACGCCCACGAGTACCTGCCCGGCGTGCAGCCGTGGCGGGACAACGCCCGCTGGCTGCCCGGCAACGTGGCCCACGAGCGGGAGTACGTGCCGTACGCGGACGCCGCGATGACCGTCTCCGGCGGCCTGGCCGACCTGCTCCAGCGGGAGCACGGGCTGGCGGAGCGCCCGGCGGTGGTGCTCAACGCCCCGGCGGTGGACGAGCTGCCGGCCGACGCGGGCGAGCCGGTGCCGGACATCCGCGCGCTCTGCGGCATCGGCCCGGAGACCCCGCTGCTGGTCTACAGCGGGGTGGCCGCCGCCAAGCGCGGCCTCGGAGTGATGGTCGAGGCGCTGCCCCGGCTGCCCGGCGCGCACGTCGCGTTCGTGGTCAACAAGCCCACGTCGGCGTACGTCAAGGGCCTGGTCACCCGGGCCGGCGAGCTGGGCGTGGCGGACCGGGTGCACCTGCTGCCCTACGTGCCCCACCACCAGGTGGTCCGGTTCCTCTCCGGCGCGCAGGTCGGGGTCATCCCGATCCAGCACTGGCCCAACCACGAGATCGCGCTGATCACCAAGTTCTTCGAGTATTCACACGCCCGCCTACCGCTGGTCGTCTCCGATGTGCAGACGATGGCGGAGACTGTCCGGGAGACCGGTCAGGGCGAGGTGTTCACGGCCGAGGACGTGGCCGACTTCGTCCGGGCGGTCACCGCGGTGCTGGCCGACCCGGCGCGCTACCGCGCCGCGTACGACCGGCCCGGTCTGCTGGCCGGCTGGACCTGGGAGGCGCAGGCGCAGGTGCTCGACGGCGTCTACTCCCGGCTGCTGCCCGACGCCCCGCCGCGCCCGGCGCCGGCCGGCGACCCGACCCCGACCTCGGTGGGGGCGGGGGCATGAGCCGGCGGCCCGACGTGACGGTGGTCGTGGCCGTCTACAACACCATGCCGTACCTGACCACCTGCCTGGAGTCGCTGGTCGGGCAGACCATCGGGCTGGACCGGCTGGAGGTCGTGGCGGTCGACGACGGCTCCACCGACGGCAGCGGCGCCGAACTGGACCGGTACGCCGCCCGCTACCCGGACACGGTCCGGGTGCTGCACCAGGCCAACTCCGGCGGCCCGGCCGCACCGAGCAACCTCGCCCTGGACCACGCCCGCGGCCGGTACGTCTTCTTCATCGGCTCCGACGACCACCTCGGCCCGGAGGCGCTGGAGCGCCTGGTGGCCGCCGCCGACCGGTGGGACTCCGACGTGGTGCTCGGCCGGATGGTCGGCACCAACAAGCGCTACGTGCACCAGGCGGCCTACGCGAGCACCGAGGAACGGCTGGACCTCTTCGACAGCGCGCTGCCCTGGTCGCTGTCGAACACCAAGCTGTTCCGGCGGGACCTGGTCGAGCGCCACGGCCTGCGGTTCCGCACCGACATGCGGATGGGCAGCGACCAGCCGTTCACGCTGGAGGCCTGCTTCCGGGCGAGGAAGATCTCCGTCCTCGCCGACTACGAGTACTACTACGCGGTCAAGCGGGAGAACGCGCAGAACATCACCTACGCCAGCCGCTTCGAGGAGCGGCTGCGCTGCGCCGAGGAGCTGGTCGGCTTCGTGGCCGGGCTGATCGAGCCGGGCCCGCGCCGGGAGGCGGTGCTGCTGCGCCACTTCAGCTGGGAGGTGGCGAAGCTGCTCCGGGCGGAGTTCCTGGACCTCTCCCCGGACGTCCAGCAGCACGTCCACGACCGGATCCGCAAGCTCGCCGAGGCGTACCTGACCGAGGGCGTCCAGGCCCGGATGGCGCGCGACCTGCGGCTGCGGCTCGCGGTCGCGCGCGACGGCGACCTGGCGCAACTCCGGGAGCTGATCCGGCAGCAGGCCGACAAGGGGCTGCCCGAGGTCACCATCGTCGACAACCGCTGGTACGCCCACCACGTCGGCTTCCGCGACCCGGCGTTCGGCTACCCGGACGACTGGTACGACATCACCGACCAGGCAGCCAAGGCGCTGGCGAGGCTGACCGCGACCGGGCTGGCCTGGGGCCGGGACGCCGCCGGCGCCCGCGCCCTGGTGGTCACCGCACGCAGCCGCTGGGCCGAGCTGTCCGAGCTGTCCGCCGAGGCGATCCAGGTCAGCGTCGGCGAGTTGGCAGGTGTGACGTCGGTCGCGCCCGACGGCACCGGTACCGTCGTACGGACGGACTTCGCGGTGGACCGGCTGCTCTCGGTCGTCGCGGCGAACGGCGAGCGCCGGGTGGTGCGTGCCGAGGTGACCGCGCTGGGCGGGAGCGCCTCGGCGCCGCTGCGCACGGACCGCCGCGTCGCGGCGCCCCGGCTCCTGGCCCGGCACGGCGTCCGGTTCCACCTCGTCACGCCCACCACCAATCACAAGGGCCAGGTGATCGTCGCGATCACGCCGGTGACTCCCGGTCGGTTCCTTGCCCGCCTGCGCCGAATCTGGCCCTCTGGAGGAAAGTAGTTTCATGAACATCTGCGTCGTCGCGCTCGGCAAGATCGGTCTGCCGCTCGCCGTGCAGTTCGCCTCGAAGGGGCACCGGGTGATCGGTGCCGACGTCTCCGAGCGGGTCGTCCAGCTGGTCAACGACGGTGCCGTGCCGTTCCCCGGCGAGGCCGACCTGGACGTCAAGCTGAAGGAGGCGGTCGCCGCCGGGCTGCTGTCGGCCACCACCGACACGGCCGCCGCGGTCGCCGAGTCCGAGGCGGTCGTCGTGGTCGTGCCGCTCTTCGTGGACGCCGAGGGCGTGCCGGACTTCGGTTGGATGGACGACGCCACCCGGGCCATCGCCCGCGGGCTCAAGCCCGGCACCCTGGTCAGCTACGAGACCACCCTGCCGGTCGGCACCACCCGTAACCGCTGGGCCCCGATGCTGGAGGAGGGCTCCGGCCTCACCGCCGGCCAGGACTTCCACCTGGTGTTCAGCCCGGAGCGGGTGCTCACCGGCCGGGTCTTCGCCGACCTGCGCCGCTACCCCAAGCTGGTCGGTGGCATCGACGAGGCGTCGGCCGCGCACGGCGTGCGCTTCTACGAGGCGGTGCTGGACTTCGACGAGCGGGCCGATCTCGACCGCCCGAACGGCGTCTGGGACCTCGGCTCGGCCGAGGCGTCCGAGCTGGCCAAGCTCGCCGAGACGACCTACCGCGACGTCAACATCGGCCTGGCGAACCAGTTCGCCCGCTTCGCCGACACCGTGGGCGTCGACGTCACCAAGGTCATCGAGGCCTGCAACACCCAGCCGTACAGCCACATCCACTCGCCGGGCATCGCCGTCGGCGGCCACTGCATCCCGATCTACCCGCGGATGTACCTGTGGAACGACCCGGCGGCCACCGTGGTCCGCTCGGCCCGCGAGGCCAACGCCGCCATGCCGGAGTACGCCGTCGACCTGCTCGCCGCCGCGTACGGGGACCTGACCGGGGTGGGCGTGCTGGTGCTCGGTGCGGCCTACCGGGGTGGCGTCAAGGAGACCGCCTTCTCCGGCGTCTTCCCGACCGTCGAGGCGCTGCGCGCGCGGGGTGCCGTCCCGTACGTCGCCGACCCGATGTACTCCAACGAGGAGCTGGCCGCGCACGGCCTCCCCGGCTACCAGGGCGAGCCGATCGGCGCCGCGGTGATCCAGGCCGACCACGCCGAGTACCGCAACCTCACCCCGGCCGACCTGCCGGGCGTGACGGTGCTGGTCGATGGCCGCCGGGTCACCGACCCGGCGCGCTGGACCGGCGTCCGCCGGGTGGTCATCGGCGGCTGACCCGCCCGCAGCCCCTCGGGCCCCGGCCGCGCGACGGCCGGGGCCCGCTGCGTCGCGTCGCCCGCCGGGCCCCCGGGGGTGAGCATCGTCATCGGCCGTCCGCCCGTCCGGCACCCTGGCAATACTTGTCTTGCTTGCCCCGGTTCCAGGTCGCAGCTGCCCGTTGTCGGACCAGCTCGACGCCGGTGGGCAGACAGGGAGCGTGCCGTTGTTCAGCAGAGAGCGGAGCCGGCGGGGTCTCACCGTCGTTGGCCTGACGCTGCTCGGCTACGGGGTCATGATCCTCTCCGGAGCGCTCGGTCTGGTGGTCCCGTATGCGGTCGCCGCGGCGGTGGTGATCGCCGGTGAGCTGACTCTCGCGACCCGGTACGCCGAGACCGGCGGGCTGCTCCGCAAGGCCGGCCTCGGGCTGGTCTTCCGACGCCTGCTCCGCGACCTGTCCGTGGTGCTGCTGGTGGTGAGCGCGGTCCGCCCCGGCCCGGCCGGCACCGTCGCGGTGCTGCTGCTGCCCGCCGCCCTGTGGACCGTCGCGGCCGGCACCACCGCGCTGGCCAGGGCGGTCGACGGGCGGGCCGCCACCCCGGCGCTCACCCGCAACCTCGACCTCGGCGGGCTGCGCCGGGCGCCGGTCCCGCCGGCCTGGGCGCGGCGCCTGGCCGGCCTGCGGCTGCCACTGCTCAACGTGTTGCTCGTGCCGGCGGCCGTGGTTGCCGCGGCGGCCGACCGGGTCACCCCGGTGGTGGTCACCGGGGTGGTCACCCTGGCCGCCGGGCTGCTCACCGTCGCGGTGCCGATGCTCACCCGGTCGCCCGGTCGGGGCGAGGCCCCCGGCGTGCTGCCCGCCGTGTACGACTGGCTGGCCCGGGAGCGGCCCGAGGTGGCGCTCTACTTCGCCGGCCCGGCGAAGGACGTCTACCAGGCCAACATGTGGCTCGCCCCGGTCGAAGCGGCCGGCCGCCGCGCGGTGGTGCTGCTGCGCGCCGAGGACGCGTTCCGCGAGCTGGCCGACACCCGGCTGCCGGTGATCTGCGTACCGGCCGCGCTCAGGCCTGGACCGGCGGGTTGTCGACGTCCCGTGAGACGACCTCCCCCTTCTCGTCGACCCAGCCCTTCGGCCGGGCCGGGTTGCCGGCCACCAGCTGGTACGGCTTGACGTCCTTCGTCACCACCGAGCCGGCGGCGATCATCGCGTACTCGCCCACCTCGATGCCGCAGACCAGGGTGGCGTTGGCGCCGATCGAGGCGCCCCGGCGGACCATGGTCGGGGTGATGGTCCAGTCCGGGTTCTGGGCGCGGGGGCGGAAGTCGTTGGTGAACACCGCGCACGGGCCGACGAAGACCTCGTCCTCGATGGTGACGCCCTGGTAGACCGAGACGTTGTTCTGGATCTTCACACGGTCGCCGACGGTCACGCCCGCGTCGACGTACACGTTGCGGCCGATCACGCAGCCGGCGCCGACCTGCGCGCTCGACCGGACGTGGGCCAGGTGCCAGACCTTGGTGCCGTCGCCGATCCGGGCACCGGACTCCACGTCGGCCGTCGGGTGGACGAAGACGGAGGCGGACCGGTTGGTGGTGTCAGTCATGTCAACTCGCATCGTCGCAGGGCGCGTCGTCGCGCCGTCGGTGCCGGGCGGCCGCGCCGGTTGACCGCCGCGCGCCCGGCCGGGCCAGGACCACCCGGCCGCGCCGGACTCGCGGAGCCGGCGCGCGGGCTCGACGCAGCATAACGAGCCGTCAGGCGACCAGTTCCGCCACCGCGTCGGCGGCGGGTCGGTCGGCGGGCAGCGGGTGCGCGGCCAGCACCGCGTCGACCGGCAGCGCGGCGTACAGGTGCGGGAAGAGCGCGCCGCCCCGGGACACCTCCCAGCGCAGCGCGTCGTCGAGCCGCGCCTCGTCCACCGCGAGCAGCGTGAGGCCGGTGACCCCGGCGAAGACCCGGCGGGCCGTCTCCACCACCTGGTCTGCCGCCGACAGGTGGATGAAGCCGTCCTGGCGGTCCATCGCGGTGCCGGTGAACCGCCCGGCCGCCTGCGCCTGCTCCCACTCGCTGGTGGCCAGAATCTTGTAGATCACCACCGCAGCCTAGAGACCGGCGCCCGCCCGCCGTGGGCCGGTTCCGGCGTACGCCCCCGGCCGCCCGCCCGGAGCCGGCATGCTCGGGGTGCGGCGGCCGCGGAGGGGTGGGCATGCAGAGCTACGACGACGACTGGACCGACGGCCAGCGGGGCGTCTACGACGAGTGCTACCGGGCCGGTGCCGACTGGGCCGGTGACCCGGACACTCCGACCGACGACGTCCAGCAGGTGATCAACCTCGGGCAGGCCGACGACGACGCCTTCACCGACGCCGAGATCGACTTTCCGCCGCTGGTCGACGCCGTCGCCGAGGCCACCGGCGAGAACGTGACGAGCGTGCCGGCCAGCCACGCCGACCCGGGCTTCCGGGGCTTCACCGACGGGGTCCGGGACGCCACCGCGGACGAGGTCTTCGGCATCTGACGGCGGCCGGTCAGGGGTCAGGGCGACGCGTGCCAGACCAGGCTCAGGTACATGCCGTACCAACCCGAGGCGAGCAGGAGGAACCCGAGCACCGTCAGAAGGGTGCTCCGGCGGGCCTTCGCCAGCCCGACGGCGATGGGCAGGAGCAGGGTGAAGGCCGGAACCAGGTAGCGGCCCTTCGCCCAGTAGTAGTTCTCCGTCCCGATGGTGATGAGGAAGAACGCGATCGAGTAGACCACCAGGGGCAGCGGGTACCGGTGCGACACGAGCAGCACGATGAGCACCACGGCCAGGCCCATCAGCAGGGTGGACATGTAGGAGACGAGGCTCTCCGGCTCGGTCAGCACCTGCTTGAACGCCGTGAACGTCGAGGCGCCGCCGTCGAAGCCGATCCGCCAGGTCTTCTCCTGGAGGTAGAAGTAGCCGTCGACCCGGCCCAGGCGGGCGCTGACCCAGGCCAGGTAGCCCAGGTAGCCGAGAGGGGAGAGCGCCGCCGCCGCCCACGGCCGCCAGCCGTCCTGGCGACGGACGATCGCCACCAGCGCGGTCAACCCCACGGCGGCGACCACCGTCGTGGCGGTGGGCCGGGACAGGCCAGCGACCAGGCAGAGCAGGCCGGCGGTCAGCCACTGCCGGCGCAGCAGCGCGTACAGCGTCCACGCGACGAGCGCCGTGAAGATCGTCTCGGTGTAGGCCATGTTCTGCACGACGGCGTGCGGCAGGAGCGCCCAGAGGGCGACCAGGATCAGCCCGACCCGGCGGGACGCGACGTGCGCGCCGACGGCGTAGATGCCCCACGCGGCGGCCAGCCCGGCCGTCCACGACACGATCAGCGCCGAGACCGGGGCGGAGAACGGGGTGACCGCCGCGACCAACGCGATCAGGCCCGGATAGAGCGGGAAGAACGGCAGGTTGGACAGATTGCTCTTCAACACCTCCGGGTGGTCGGCGGTCAGGCCCTTGTCGTACCCGTCCTCGGCTACCTGGACGTACCGCAGTGCGTCGAAGCGGCCGTTCAGCAAGGCCCAGAAGTCGGCCCCCGCCCGGTGGGCAAAGATCGTGAGGATGATCAGACCGCTGAGCCGGAGCAGGGCGTAGAGCACGAGCGCGGTCGCGGCCGGGTACCGCCGCCACAGGCCCGGGCGCTCGTCCGCCCCACCGCCCGCGTCGGCGGAGCCACCGGTGCCGCCGGGACGTTCGTGGCCGGCGGCAGGGGCGGCGTCGGCGGGGTCGGTGACCGGGGACTCCGGTGTAGCAGCAGCTGCGGACACAAGGCGGAACCATAGCTCACCGACGGTGTCTCCGGTTTCCACGGTGCGCCCGGGGTCTCCCCCCGCCGGGCCATGTCTGCCACCATTCGCAGGGCAGCACGTCGAGCGGATGGAGGCACGGGTGCGGATCCTCCTGGTCGAGGACGATCGTCGGGTGGCCGGCGCCCTGTCGTCCGCGCTGACCCGGCGCGGGTACGAGGTGGAGCACGCCGCCACCGTCGAGGCCGCGCTCTCCGCCGCCCCGTGCGACCTGGTGCTGCTCGACCTGACCCTGCCCGACGGCGACGGCACCGACCTGTGCCGGGAGCTGCGCCGGCGCAGCAGTCAGCTGGGCATCATCGCGGTGACCGCCCGCGGCGAGGAACGCGACCGGGTGCTCGGGCTGCGGCTGGGCGCCGACGACTACGTGGTCAAGCCGTTCTCGATGGTGGAACTCCAGGCGCGGATCGAGGCGGTGCTGCGCCGGGCCGCGCACACCGTGCCGGAGCGCAACCTCATCGAGGCGGGCGCCGTCCGCATCGACGTGAGCGGCCGGACCGTCACCGTGGCGGGCCGGCCGGTGGCGCTCACCCGCAAGGAGTTCGACATCCTGCTCTCGCTGGCCCGCCAGCCCGGGGTGGCTGTGCCCCGGGACCGGATCCTGCTCGACGTCTGGGGCACCACCTGGGCCGACCGGCACACCGTGGAGGTGCACGTCGGCTCGCTGCGCGGCAAGCTCGGCGACCCGACGCTGGTGGAGACCGTCCGCGGGGTCGGCTACCGGCTCCGCGGCGAGTGAGGGGGTCGTCGTGCGCCGCCGGCTGGTGATCAGCTACCTGCTGCTGATGGTGCTGGTGCTGCTCGCCCTGGAGACCCCGCTGGCGGCCACCCTGGCCAGCCGGGAGACCGACCGGGTCCGCGCCGACCGGCTCGCCGACGCCACCCGGTTCGCCTCGCTGGCCGGCCCGGCGCTGCGCGGCGGCACCCCCGGCCCGCTGGACGGGGAACTGGCCGCCTACGACGACCTCTACGGCGTCGGCGCGGCCGTGGTGGACCGGGACCGCCGCACCGTGGTCGCCTCGGCCCGCTGGGAGTTCGGCGCGGGCACCGACCCGGCCCTGGTCACCGCGCTCTCCGGGCAGCAGTTCAGCGGGCCGGAGTCGGTCTGGCCCTGGGTGGACGGGCCGCTGGTGGTGGCGGTCCCGATCAACGACGGCGGCGAGGTGCTCGGCGCGGTGGTCACCACGACCCCGGCGGCCAAGGTGCGCCGCACCGTCACCGCCTGGTGGCTGCTGCTCGCCGGGATCGGCCTGCTCGCGGTGCTGGCCTGCGTCTCGACCGCGTTCGGGCTGGCCGGCTGGGTGCTGCGCCCGGTCACCGAGCTGGACGCGGTCACTCACGAGATCGCCGAGGGGCACCGGCGGGCCCGGGTCCGTCCCCGGCTCGGCCCGCCCGAGCTGCGCCGGCTGGCGACCAGCTTCAACGACATGGCCGACGCGGTCTCGGACGTGATGGACCGGCAGCGGGCGTTCGTCGCGCACGCCAGCCACCAGCTGCGCAACCCGCTGACCGCGTTGCGGCTGCGGGTGGAGGAGCTGGGGCCGAGCCTGACCGACCCCGACGGCCGGGCCGAGCACCAGCTGGCGCTGGAGGAGACCGACCGGCTGGCCACCGTGCTCGACGCGCTGCTCACCCTGGCCCGGGCCGAGCGGGAGGAGAACCAGCGGGTCACCGTGGACGCCGCCGGCATCGCCGCCTCCCGGGTGGCGGCCTGGCTGCCGTTGGCCCGGCACCGGTCGGTCACCCTCGCGCTCGACACGACCGGGGCGCCCGCGTACGCCCGGACCGTGCCGACCGCCATCGACCAGGCACTCGACGCGCTGATCGACAACGCGGTCAAGTTCAGCGGCGCCGGGGGAGCGGTGACGGTGACCGTACGGCCGGCCGACGGCGGGACCGCCCTGGAGGTGCGGGACACCGGCCCCGGCATGACGGCCAGCCAGCTCGACCAGGCCACCGAGCGGTTCTGGCGGGCCCCGGACGTGCAGAACGTGGACGGCGCCGGGCTCGGGCTGACGATCGTCGCGGTGCTGGTCGACGCCTCCGACGGCCGGCTGACCATGCGCCAGGGCGAGCCCCGGGGGCTGGTCGCCGAGCTGTGGTTCCCGGCCCCGGACGACGAGCCGGCCGAGCCGGACGATCCCGCTGCGGCGCTCGGCGACGGCCCGGTCGAACCGGTCGGCTCCGAGGTCGGGCGGCGCTGACCCCGCCTCAGGGTTTGGTGGCCCGGTACCAGTCGGCCGCGCCCGGGTGCAGCGGCAGCGGGGTGGTGACGATCGCGGCCCGGGGACTCATCCGGCCGGCCGCCGGGTGCGCGGCGGCCAGCTCCTCCCGGCGCTCCATCAGCAGCCGGGTCACCTCGCGCACCAGCTCCTTCGGCAGGTCGGCGCGGACGATGAGGTAGTTCGGGTTCGCCACCGTGCTGACCGGGTCCGCCCCGTAGACCGAGCGGGGGATGTCCCGGGTCACGTAGACCTGCCCGAAGCCGCTGCGCAGCGGTTCGGTCCAGTCGCCCAGGTCGACCATCCGTATCGAGGTGCGCCCGGCCAGCTCGGCGACGCCGCGGACCGGCAGGCCGCCGGAGAAGAAGAAGGCGTCGATCCGCCCGGCGTGCAGCGCCGCCACCGAGTCGTCCAGGCCGAGGTGCTCCTGGACCACCTTGCCGCCGAGCTGGGCCACGGTGAGCAGCCGGGTGGCGGTGACCTCGGTGCCGGAGCCGTCGGCGCCCACCGACACCCGCCTTCCGCGCAGGTCGGCGAGGGTGCGTACCGGGCCGCCGGCGGTGGTGACCAGGTGCAGCAGGTCGTCGTAGACCCGGGCCACGGCGAGCACCGTGGGGTGCTCCGGTGCGTGCGGCGGCAGCACGTCGGCCTGGGTGAAGCCGAGCTCCGCCTCGCCGGAGCCGACCAGCCGGACGTTCTGCGCGGACGCCGCGGTGACCACCACGCTGGCCCGCACGCCCTGCAGCTCCCGGTTGAGCAGGGCGGCCAGCGACTGGCCGAAGGCGTGGTAGACCGCGGTGGGGCTACCGGTGGCGATCCGGATCCGCACCGGCTCGGTCGGCGCGTCCCGGCAGCCGGCCAGGCCGGCGAGCGCCGACACCAGCAGCAGCGCCAGCGCCATCGGGGCGGCGGTCCGGCGTCGGCCGGGCACAGGCCAGTGTCGGTTCACGGGCTGCACTGTGCGCCGTGCACGGCCCGGCGCGCAAGCCCGCCGGGCCGACCGTCCGGCGGGCGCGGTGGGGCGGAGCCGACGGCTCCGCCCCACCGAATCCGGGATCAGCGCGTCACTCCCAGAAGTACTGCGTGGTGGAGGCCAGATGTCCGGGGACCACCTCCCCGTTGATGGAGAACTCGGTGTACGCCCAGAACTCGACGTTCTCCTCCAGCGGAGCGTTCGGCCGGAGCTTGTACGACGGGGTCGTGCCCCGCTCCACCCTGGCCGGCAGTTCCAGCGTGGCGGGGGCGTAGTGGCCGTCGCGGCTGAGGATCACGTGGCCGAGCCGGTAGTCGACGGTCGGGCCGCCGGTGGCCTGCGCGAAGACGTACGCCGTGTAGGTGCCGGCTTCCGGCATGAAGACCCAGGCCCGCTCACTGCTGTGCCAGGCGGCGGCACTCCGGTACACCAGCTTGTCACCCTTGTACAGCCAGAGGTCGAGGTTGGCGTTCGGGTCGTCGGTGGCGGTCTGCACCACGATCCCGGCGCTGCCCGCCGGCACGGTGAAGGTGTGCGCCCGCACCCCGAGGGCCTCCGGGTCGAAGACCCCGCCGTTGACAACCGTCGGCATCGAGTACGAGTCCCACTGCACGGGGGTGTAGCCGGTCGACCGGCCGGAGATCTTGCCGGTGAAGCCCGGCTCCATCCACCCGTAGGCGCCGTTGACGAGCCGGCCGAACTCCTCCAGGTTGTCGTCGTAGATCCGGGGGGAGATGCCCCACGGGCGCGCGGCGACCGGAATCCGTACCTGGTGGGCAGCGCTGCGCCAGGTGATCGCGCCGGTGACGTAGCGGTCCCACGGCGCGCTGCCGCGCCGCAGCGTGATGGTGACCGTGGCGGTCTTGCCCGGTGGCACCGTCACCACCTTCGGCGACACGTTGACCTGCATGCCCGGCAGCCCGGTGACCGAGGTCTGGTACGTCTCCTGCTTGCCGCCGACGTTGGTCAGCTTGCGGGTCAGCGTCACCTGCTTGGTCCCGTCGTACTCGCGCAGCGAGATCGACGGCAGGTTCAGGTCCCGGCCGTCCGGCTGCGCGGCCGCACCGAACGCGACCAGGTCCGCGGCGGCCGGCTCGATGACCAGCCCCGGGTCGTCGGCCCGGTCCAGGGCGAGCATGCCGCTGCCCTGGGCCAGCGGGTTGTCGGTGCCCACGGTGTCGGTGGCGGTGGTCCGCAGCGCCGAGGCGACCGCTCCGGGCGACCAGTCGGGGTGCTGCGCCCGCAGGATGGCGGCCGCGCCGGCCACCTGCGGGGCCGCCATCGAGGTGCCCGAGTACGCGTCGTACTGCCGGCCGAAGTTACCGGGCGGGGAGACGGCCGCGATGATGTCGGTGCCCGGCGCGACCAGGTCGGGCTTCATGAGCCCGTTGTGCGTCTTGTCCGGCCCGGTGGACGAGTAGTCCGCGACGCTCGGCACGCCGGGGACGCTGGAGCCGTCACCGCCGGAGGTGACCAGCGCGGTGCCGTCGGTCGGGTGGCGCATCAGGTAGTTGAAGAGCTTGCCGGCCTGCTCCTTGGTGTTCAGGTAGAGCACCGGGAAGTCGTAGATCGAGTTGACCCGGAAGTTGCCCCAGGGGTCGAAGAGGATGAGCGCCGCGGCACCGTTGGCCTTGGCCTCCGCCACCTGGTCGTACGGGTGGTCCAGGGCGCAGGCGACCACCTTGTCCTTCACCTTCGCCCGGTCCAGGCCGTAGCAGTACGCCGAGCCGTCTTCCACATTGCCGGCCTGCTCGCCGAAGACCAACGGGCGGGGCTGGCCACCGGGGAGAACGTCCAGCGAGGCGCCCACGATCTTGGTGCCGTTGCCGAGCTGGACCGTCCCCTCGTTCACGTTGGTCACCGCCGCGCCGACCGTGGTCACCCACGGCTGGGCGTTGCTGATCGCGCCGCTGAAGCCGTCGTTGCCGGCGGACGCCGAGACGAAGACCCCGGCCAGCGTGGCGTTGAGGAAGGCGGTGCCGATCGGGGTGTTCGGTGCCCGGTCTCCCAACTGGTGACGGCGAGGCCGAAGAGCTCGGACCAGTCAATCACGTGGTGGTAGCGGTCCGAGTACCAGTAGAGCCCCTCGGCGGCCGCGATCACGTTCCGGTGCCGCCCGCTCGCCGCGGCCTGCCGCACGGCCCACCACCAGCCGTGCCGCTCGGCGGTGAGCCACGCCACGGCGGCATGGACGCCGCCGAACCCGGTGTCGGCGGCCGGTTCCCGCCGGGGGTCGGGGTCGAGCCATCGGCCGGCGACCTCCACCATCCCGAGCAACCACGCCCGGACCCGGGCGGCGGCCTCGTCGCGATCCGCCGGCGGCTCCTCGGCGGCGAGGCGCTCGGCGGCGAAGACCCGAAGCAGATCGTGCAGCAGGTAACGGCCGGGCGCCGCCGCCGGTGACAGGAGACTCGCGTCCGCCAGCGTCTCCAGCGCCGCCTCGGCCGCGCGGACGTCGACCCCCAGCAACTGCGCCACCGGGGCGGCGGAGTAGTCCGGCCAGGGCAGCAACGCGAGCCGGCGCAGGGTCCGCCGCGCGATCTCCGGCAACTGGTCGTACGACAGGCTGAACCCGGCGCGGAGCCGGGTGTCGCCGGGATGCAGCAGGTCGAGGCGGCGGGCCTCGTCGCGGATCCGCTCGACCAGCCAGCCGACGCTCCAGGACGGGCGGGAGGCGAGCCGGTTGGCGGCCACCCGCAGGGCGAGGGCAGTCCGGTGCACAGCCGGACGAGTTCGGCGGTGGCTTCCGGTTCGGCTGACACCCGATCGGCGCCGACGATCTCCTCGATCAGCCTCGTCGCGGTGGCCTCGTCGAGGTCCGTCAGGCGCAGCCGGGCGTTGCTCTCCAGCCCGCCGAGGCTGAACCGGCTGGCGACCAGCGTCAGCCAGCCGGGACCCGTCGGGAGCAGCGGTCGTACCTGCGCCTCGGTGGCCGCGTTGTCGAGCACCAGCAGCCCGGGACGGGTGGCGGTCAGCATCCGGTAGAGGGCGAGCCGTTCGCCCGGTCCGGGCGGCAACGGCCCGCCCTGGCCGCCACGGAGGGTGGTGAGCAGCTGTTCCATCGCGCGGTCGGCCGAGAGTGGCGCCAGGTCCATGCCGCGCAGGTCGACGTGGCACGCGACACCGGGTATCTCCGCCGCGAGGGCGTGCGCGGCGCGCACGACCAGGCTGGTCTTGCCGACGCCCGGCTGGCCGCTGATCACGACGGTGGCGTTGCCCGGCTGTTCGGCGAGGCACCGTGCCTGCGCGACCAGCTGGTCCAGTTCGGCCCGCCGACCGACGAAGTCGGACACCACCGGGGGGAGGCTGCTGTGCTGCCAGGCCGGCGCCGGCGCGATCCCGTGCACCGTCCGGAGCAGCCGGGCGCGCGGTTCGCCGGTCAGGCCGAGCGCGTTGGCGAGCTCCTCCACGGTCCGGCGACGCGGCCGGGCGATCCGGGAGCCCTCCAGGTTGCGTACGGTCCGCACGGCCACCCCGGCCGTCTCCGCGAGCGCTTCCTGGCTGAGCCGCGCCGCCATCCGGTGTTCGCGCAGCAGGGCCGCCAGCTGTCGCACGTCACCGGTGTGCCACCCCGGTGCGGGCGGGACCGCATGGTCGGCGCTGGGGCGAAGCAAGCTGTATCCACACTTTCGGTGACGTGTCGGCCCGCGGGTCGCGGCGCAACGGAACGGACGCTAGCCGGGCGCTGTTGCGTGCGTGTTGCCGCGGTACGGCGTGGCTCAGCAGGCCGCCCGGGCCACCGCGGCGCTCTCGGTGATCCGTACCCGGTGCGGGCCGTTGGCGACGCTCACCAGGAAGCAGCCCGCGCCGGGCCGGAGCACCGCCGGGACCTCCAGCAGCGTCGCGCCCCGGACCAGCACCGCGGCCAGGTCCCGGTCGGCCAGCCGGATGCCGAGGCTGTGCCGGCGTACGTGCCGACCGCCGGCCAGCAGCGCCGCTCGCCACGCCGCGGCGGCCAGCCGGGGCCGCCACACCCGGCGGGCCGTGGACGCCCCGGGGAAGGGCCCGCCGAGCAGCTCCCGGCGGCCCTGCCGCCAGCCGGCCTCCAACAGGGTCGCGTACGCCGCCCGGTGCCCCCGGGGCACCGACAGCCGGTGCAGCTCGTACCGGCGGCGCAGGCCGCCCGTGGCAAGCTCGTGGTCCACCGGCACGTCCAGCCGGTGCAGCAGCTGCCGCATCCGGCGCGCCGCGTCCTCCCGGTTGAACTCGGCGATCCCGCCCCGGTACGCCCCGACGTCGGGCCGGCGGGCGCCGGTGGCCGGGGGCGGGGTGCAGCGCACCAGGCAGGCGACCTCGAAGGCGTCGGCCAGGGTGAGCCAGTCCAGTGGCGGGGGTGGTGACGACTGGCGGGGCCGGTCGAGCAGGGTGGTGGACTCGGGGGCCATCGGAACAGCTCCTTGGTCGGTGTCGGGGTTCCCTAACCGTGGCCCCCGCCGTCCGCGCCGCGAAACCGCTGCGCCCGAGCCTTGAGCAAAATTTGCGGCAAGCCGCCCTCAGAGCTCGGTGACGACCACGTCGACCTGGCGGGGGCGGCCGGCCGCCCGCGGCTGCTCCTCGACCTGGTACTTCAGCTCGCGCAGCGTTCCGACCAGCGCGTCGGCGGTGCGCGGCCGGGCCCCGGCGGTGAGCAGGTCGCGGACCAACCGGCCCTTGGTGGCCTTGTTGAAGTGACTCACCACCGACCGGGACGGCGCCCCGTCCACCTCGCGTTCGTGCAGCACCCGCACGGTCACGGTGCGCTCGGCGACCGCCCCGCGCGGCGCCCACGTGGCCGCGTACGCGCCGGAGCGCAGGTCCAGCACCGGGCCTTTCCCGGCGGCCACCGCCATGGCCTCCGCCAGCGCCGTGCGCCAGTACGCCGACAGGGCCCCGATGCCCGGCAGCCGCGCCCCGACCGGGCAGCGGTAGGGCGGGATCCGGTCGGTGAGGCGTACCGCGCCCCACAGGCCCGAGCTGACCAGCACCGAGCGGCGGGCCAGCCGCTCCGCCGCCGGCGGCAGGGTGGCCAGGTCGAGCGCCTCGTAGAGCACCCCCGTGTAGATCCGCCCGGCCGGCGCGGTGGCCGCCGCCCGCAGCCGCGCGTTGCGCCGCAGCTCGCCGCGCTGCCCCTCGCTCAGGCCCAGCGCCTCGCGGGCCGCCGCCTCGTCCGGCCCGCCGCAGAGGTCGACCAGGGCGGCCAGCACCTCGCCCCGGGCCGGGTTCAGCTCCGGCAGGGAGAGCTTCGACAGGTCCAGCCGCCGGCCGGTGCCGGCCTCGGCCTTCCCCTCCGACGGGGGCAGCAGGATGAGCATCGGCACAGCGTACGGCCCGGGTTCAGCGCCACGGCCGCACGGCGGCATCCGGGTGGTACACCCGATAGCCGCCGACCTCGGCCACCACCGCCGCGTCGGCCCGGTCACCGAGCAGCCGGCGCAGCCCGCGCTCGGCCGACGAGCCGACGGCCAGCACGTACCCCGGCCGGGCCGCCCGTCCCACCCGCTTCCAGTACGCCGGATAGCGGTTCTGCCCCGGGCTCAGGTCGCCGTCGAGCACCGCGCAGACGACCGCCTCGCCGGTGTTGAAGATCAGCCGGTTGCAGGTCCAGTAGCCGCCGCGCACCTGCCGTACGCCCAGCGCGCCGAGGGTGTCGACGAGCGCGCGGTGCCGGTCGGCCTCCGCGTGGGTGGCCGGCACACCGCCGATCACGCCCGCCGTGGCGACCGCCCCGGTGCCGAGCATCCCCGCCAGCACCGCGACCGCCGCCACCCCGGCCACCCGGGTCCGCATCCGGCCGCCGGTTGGGCGATCGATGGGCTCCGGCTCGCCGAGGTGGCGGTGTCCGGGCCGGTCGGATCCCGCCACCTCGCCGAGGTGGCGGTGTACGGGTCGGTCTGATCCCGCCACCTCGCCGGGGAGGCGGGGGGAGGGCCAGAGGCCGGCCCGGCGGGCGGCGGACCGGAGCGGCCAGAGCAGGGCGGGCGTGGCGACCGCCAGGACGGACAGGTAGCGGGCGCTCTCGATCGGGGTCCGCCCGGCCGCGTTGCTCGCCGCGTAGGCCGCCAGCACCGCCGCTGCCGCGGCGAGCAGCGCCAGCCGCACCGCCGCCGAGACCCTGCGGCCGTCGCCGCCGCCGGATCTTGGCGACTTACCGTTCGCCTCGAACGGCAACTCGCCAAGATCCGCCCCCGAAGCGGGCGCGGAGGCCGGGGAAGCGGGCGCGGAAACCCGCCGCTGGCGGCCAGCACCGCCGCGAGCGGGTTGCGGCCGTGCCGGAGGCTGTCCAGCAGCATCGGCGCCGCGCCCAGCAGCAGCGTGCCGGCCAGGACCAGTCCCGCCGGCCCGGCCAGCTCCCGCCGCCGCCACGCCAGCAGCACCGCGCCGGTCCCGAGGACGTACGGCAGCACCAGCGGGTCCACCCAGAGCATCAGCCCGGACACCAGGCCCCACGCCGCCCACCGGGGCAACCGCGCCCCGGACGCGCCGGCGCACAGCGACACGGTGAGCAGGGCGAGCGCCACGCCGGCCGGGTTCAGCTCCGGGTAGCCGCCCCCGGCGATGAGCTGGTTCTTCACCACCCGGTCCGAGCCGAGCGCGAGGAAGCCGACCACGAGCAGGGCGAACCACCGGTCGCCGCCGAGCCGGCGGGTGAGCCGCCAGGACAGGGCGAGGAAGAGGGCGTACAGCGCCAGGGTGGGCAGCCGCAGGACGAGCACCGACGGCCCGGCCAGGGCGACCAGCGGCGCGGCGAGGTACGCCTCCAGCGTGCCCATGTACGCCTGCCCGTAGAACCAGACCGGGAAGCCCTCGCCGCCGGCGATGTGCAGGGCGGCCAGCCCCATCGTCGCCTCGTCGCTGTTGGTGGGCGGCGCGTCGGCGAGCAGCAGCGCCAGCCGGTAGCCGACCCCGCCCAGCCCGACGAGCAGGGCGAGCAGCGCCGGCAGCCGGGTACGCCGGGGCGCACGCGGGCGGGTGGCCTCGCGCGGCTCCTGGCGTACCCCGGCGGTCATCCCTGGGATCATGGCATCCGGCGGGTGGCCGGCGGTGGGCGACGCGGTGGACGGCCGGCCTCAGCCGGCGGCGACGACCTCGTCGCGGGCGGCGAGCGCCTGCTGGTAGAGCCGTCCGGCCCGGTACGACGAGCGGACCAGCGGGCCGCTCATCACGCCGGCGAAGCCGATCTCCTCGGCCTCCTCGCGCAGCTCGACGAACTCCTCCGGCTTGACCCAGCGGGTGACCGGGTGGTGCCGGGGGGAGGGGCGCAGGTACTGGGTGATGGTGATCAGCTCGCAGCCGGCCTCGTGCAGGTCGCGCAGCGCCTGGGAGACCTCGGCCCGCTCCTCGCCCATGCCGAGGATCAGGTTGCTCTTGGTGACCAGGCCGGCGGCGCGCGCCTGGCGGATCACGTCGAGGGAGCGCTCGTAGCGGAACGCCGGGCGGATCCGCTTGAAGATCCGCGGCACGGTCTCCACGTTGTGCGCCAGCACCTCGGGGCGGGACCCGAAGACCTCGGCGAGCTGCTCGGGCACCGCGTTGAAGTCGGGGATCAGCAGCTCGACGCCGCAGCCGGACTGGAGGGCGTGGATCTGCCGGACCGTCTCGGCGTAGAGCCAGGCGCCGCCGTCGGGCAGGTCGTCGCGGGCCACGCCGGTGATGGTGGCGTAGCGGAGACCCATGGCGGCGACGGACTCGGCGACCCGGCGGGGCTCGTCGGCGTCGAACTCGGCGGGCTTGCCGGTGTCGATCTGGCAGAAGTCGCAGCGCCGGGTGCACTGGTCGCCCCCGATGAGGAAGGTGGCCTCTCGGTCCTCCCAGCACTCGTAGATGTTGGGGCAGCCGGCCTCCTGGCAGACGGTGTGCAGCCCCTCGCGCGAGACGAGCCCGCGCAACTGGGTGTACTCCGGGCCCATCTTGGCCTTGACCTTGATCCACGGCGGCTTGCGCTCGATCGGCGTCTCGGCGTTGCGCGCCTCGATCCGCAGCATGCGCCGCCCCTCGGGGGCGACCGTCGCGGTGCGCGCTGCCGGCTCGGTCCTCGGCGCGGAGTGCTCGATCGTCACAAAACCGAGCCTACGCCGGTCGGTGGCGGTCGATGAACGACGGGCGACGGCCGTCACGCCCGAATCGCTGTGACACCGGACACCAGTGGCGAAAAATGGGCGTCACACGGGCCGGGTCCGGGTGCTAGCCTCCCCGACAAAGCTGCGACGGAGCCGAGTAGCGGGCCGATCCGCCAGCCCAGAGAGCCGCCGGTTGCTGTGAGGCGGTCTGGCGCCGGCCCCGCGAAGACCCTCCCGAGCTGCGGGAAGAACGGCGGTCCGCCCGCCCAGTAGAACCCGCCCGGCTGGCCCCGGTGAAAAGGCGACGAACGAGGCCCCCGTTCCGGCGGGGGCGAAGGTGTGGTGGCACCGCGAGGCTTCCCGCTCGCCCACACCTCCCTGGGGATCGCGTTGCGACTGACCAAGGAGGTAACCGCCGTGCAACGCATCCTGTCCTCCGAGCTCACCCACCATGTCGGCGCGACCGTGCGGATCGCCGGCTGGGTGCACCGCCGCCGGCTGCTCAAGTCGGTGGCCTTCCTGATCGTGCGGGACGCCGCCGGCCTGGCCCAGGTGGTGGTCACCGACCCGGCGGTGCGCGCGGCCGTCGAGTCGCTGCCCGAGGAGACCGTCGTCGAGGTGGTCGGCACGGTGGTCGCGAACGCCACCGCGCCCGCCGGGGTCGAGCTGGCCGAGCCGACGGTACGCCCACTCGGCCCGCCCGCCGTCCCGCCGCCGTTCGACCTGTACCGGCCGGCGCTCACCGCCACCCTGCCCACCCAGCTCGACCACGCCCCGACCGCGCTGCGCCACGCGACCCGGTCGGCGGCGCTGCGGATCTCGGCGGCGGCGGTGGCCGGCTTCCGGGCCGCCCTCGACGCCCGCGGGTTCGTGGAGATCCACACCCCGAAGGTGGTCGCCTCGTCCACCGAGAGCGGGGCGAACGTGTTCGCGCTGGACTGGTTCGGCCGGCCCGCGTACCTGGCCCAGTCGCCGCAGTTCTACAAGCAGCTCATGGTCGGCGTCTTCGAGCGGGTGTACGAGGTCGAGCCGGTGTTCCGCGCCGAGCCGCACGACACCGTCCGGCACCTGGCCCAGTACACCTCGCTCGACGTCGAGCTGGGCTTCGTGGCCGACCACCGGGACCGTGATGGCCGTGCTGCGGGAGACCCTGGCCGGGATGCTGGCCGAGGTCGCGGCGCGGGCCGGCGGGGCGCTCGCCACGCTCGGTCTGGCGCTGCCCGGGGTGCCCGCCGAGATCCCGGCCGTGCACTTCGCCGAGGCGCTGAAGATCGCCGGGGCACCGGCCGACGAGCCGGACCTAGCCCCGGCGCACGAGCGGGCGCTGGGGGAGTGGGCGCGCCGCGAACACGGCTCGGACTTCCTCTTCGTCACCGGGTACCCGATGGCGAAGCGGCCGTTCTACACCCACCCGGACCCGGCCCGACCGACCCACTCCAACGGCTTCGACCTGCTGTTCCGGGGGATGGAGCTGGTCACCGGCGGGCAGCGGCTGCACCGGTACGAGGACTACCTGGCCGCGCTGGCGGCCCGCGGCGAGCCGGTCGAGCCGTACGCCGGGTACGTGGACGCGTTCCGGCACGGCATGCCGCCGCACGGAGGCTTCGCCATCGGGCTGGAACGCTTCGTCGCCCGGCTCACCGGCGCGGCCAACGTCCGCGAGGTGACCGCCTTCCCGCGCGACCTGCACCGCCTCACGCCCTGAGGAGGAAGGGGCCCCGGTCGACCGGGGCCCCTTCCGCCGGGCGTCGCGTCAGGGTGCGATCGGGAGCCGGCGCTTGTGCTCGGTGGCCCGGTAGCGCTCCACCAGCGCCGCCTCCACCTCGGCCGGCACCGGTCGGCCCTCCAGGTAGTCGTCGATGTGCTCGTAGGCCAGGCCGAGCGCGTCCTCGTCGAGCTTGCCCGGGGCGAGGCTCTCCAGGTCGGCCGTGGGCGCCTTGCCGACCAGTTCGGCGGGGGCGCCGAGCGCCGCGGCGAGCGCCCGCACCCGCCGCTTGGTCAGCCCGGTCAGCGGAACCAGGTCCGCCGCGCCGTCGCCGTGCTTCGTGAAGAAGCCGGTGACCGCCTCGGCGGCGTGGTCGGTGCCGACCACCAGGCCGCCCGCCGCGCCGGCCACCGCGTACTGGGCGATCATGCGCTGCCGGGCCTTGACGTTGCCGAGCACGAAGTCCTGCTGGGCGGCGTCGCGGAAGGCCACCCCGGCGGCGACCAGCGCGTCCAGGGCGGCATCGGCGGCCGGCTTGACGTCGACGGTGAGCAGCCGGTCCGGCCGGATGAACTCCAGCGCCGCCCGGGCGTGGTGCTCGTCGGCCTGCACCCCGTACGGCAGGCGCATGGCGATGAAGACGGCCGGGTGGCCGGCGGCGCGGGCCCGCTCCGCGGCGAGCTGGCAGAGCCGGCCGGCCGTGGTCGAGTCCACGCCGCCGCTGATGCCCAGGACCAGCGTCGTCAGGCCGGTGTCGACCAGGCGGTCGGCCAGGAAGACGACCCGCCGCTCGATCTCCTCGGCGGCGTCGAAGGTCGCCGGCACCTGGAGCTCCTCGGCGATCCGCCGGCGGGTCGACATCACGTCGGTCATCGGGGGTTTCTCCTCGTCAGGCGGGACCGAGCAGGTCCCAGGGGTTGCCGGCGAGGTCGCGGAAGACGGCGACCCGCCCGTACGGCTCGGTGCGCGGGGGCTTCACGAACTCGACCTTCGCCTCGACCATCCGCCGGTAGGTGGCGTCGAAGTCGTCGACCTGGAGGAAGAAGCCGACCCGGCCGTGGGTCTGGTCACCGACCGCCGCCGCCTGCCGCTCCCCGTCGGCGCGAGCCAGCAGCAGCCCGGTGCCGCCGCCGGGCGGCCGGACCACCACCCAGCGCTTCGGCCGGCCGTCGTTGGTCAGCGACGGCTTGTCCTCCACCAGCTCGAAGCCGAGCACCTCGGTGAAGAAGTCGATCGCCGGGTCATAGTCGGCGACGACGAGGGTGACGAGATCGATCCGCACCGGGGTCAGACCTGGACCAGGGTGGACAGGTGCCGCTCGACCACCGGCAGCACGTCGGCGACCGTGATCGGGCGACCCAGCTCGGCGGTCAGGGAGGTGACCCCGGCGTCGCGGATGCCGCACGGCACGATCCGGTCGAAGTGGCCGAGGTCGCAGTCGCAGTTGATCGAGAAGCCGTGCAGGGTCACGCCCCGGGCCACCCGGATGCCGATGGCGGCCACCTTGCGGGCCGGCCCCCGGTCGTCCTCCGGCACCCAGACCCCGCTGCGCCCCTCGACCCGCCCCGCGGCGAGCCCGAACTCGGCGCAGACGTCGATCAGCAGCTGCTCGGTGCGCCGGACGTACGCCACCACGTCGACGGGGTCGGGCAGCTTGACGATCGGGTAGCCGACCAGCTGCCCCGGCCCGTGCCAGGTGATCTTGCCGCCGCGGTCCACGTCGATCACCGGGGTGCCGTCCACCGGCCGGTCCCACGGCTCGGTCCGCTTGCCGGCGGTGTAGACGCTGGGGTGCTCCAGCAGCAGCACGGTGTCGCCCTGTTCGCCGGCCACCACGGCCTCGTGCAGCCGCCGCTGCTCGTCCCAGGCGGCCTGGTAGTCGAGCAGCCCCGCACGGACGGCGCTCAATCCGGAAGTAGTCACGCTCACGGCTCCACCCTAGTCCCGCAGCCCACGGTCGACCCGCGTGAGCCGCGCCACCGGCCGGCCGTCAGGGCGGGGGGACCCGCCAGACCCAGACGTCCTCGACCCGCTCGGGCGGGCCGAGCAGGGCGGTCGCCGTGCGGCGGAGCGCCTCCTCGTCGACGTCGAACTTCGCGCCGTGCACCCGGTCGGCCAGCACCACCGTCTCGACCCCCCAGTAGTGCAGGTCGGCCCGGGACTCCCGGATGCTGCCCTCGGTGATGATCGGCACCAGCCCGGTCCGCCCGGCCTGGTCCATCAGCGCGCTGAAGGTGCGCGGCACCGGCCCGATCCGGCCCCGGCCGTCCGGCCCGCCCGGGCCGAGGAAGAAGCCCGCCGGGATGCGGAACTCGCCCTGCCGGTGCGCCAGGGCGTACGCCTGCCAGCGTTGGCCGTCCGGATAGAGGTCCACGGTGAGCGGCAGCGGGGTGAGCACCCCGCCGGGGGAGACGTAGCGCTGCCAGGCGCCACTGGTGATGAACGCCGGGACCGGCTCCCGGACGCTGGTCAGCAGCGGGGTGGGCAGCAGTGGCAGCAGCGCGGCGGCGAAGCCGAGCGCCCAGGCCAGCTGGGAGGAGCGGTGCCGGGGCGGCCGGGCGCGCAGGGCGTCGACCGCGTACGCCAGCAGTAGCCCGATCACCGGGGCCACCACCAGGGCGAGCCGTGAGGGCAGTGCCGCGTTGATCACCGGCAGGTTGTCCAGCACCCCGAACGGCAGCAGTTGGTCGGTGCGCCGGCCGTTCCACTTGGCGGTGGGGCCCCAGGAGAGCACCGCGAAGACCAGCGCGGTCACCCCGAGCGCGGTGAGGGTGGCCCGGAACGCCCGGTCGGCGCGCCGCCAGAGCAGGACGAAGCAGGCGACGGCGAGCAGCAGCAGTGGGATGCCGAAGAAGGAGTTCTCCTCGGTGGGGTTGGGCGCGAGCGAGGTGCCCAGCCCGGCCCAGCCGGCCAGGGACCGGCGCGGATACGACCCGTACGCGGCGATGTCCTCGGAGTGGATCATCGGGTCGAAGCCGGTGCCGTGGAACCGCTGCGGCCCGGCGAAGTGCAGCCACAGCGGGTAGGCCAGCAGCACCCCGGCCACCAGCGCGGTCACGCCGAGCCCGCGCAGGAAGCTCGGCAGGGCGGCCCGCGCCTCGGCCCGGCGGACTGGATGCAGCGCCCACACCAGCAGGAACAGGGCGACCGCCAGCGCGGTGAAGAAGAGCCCCTCGGCGGCGATCGAGAAGGCGACCGCCACCAGCACGCCGAGCACGACCCCGCCGGCCACCGCGCGCCCGGGGCGGCGCAGCCGGAGCACGCCCCAGATCAGCAGCGGCACCAGCCAGCCGGCGGTCCAGTTCAGGTGCGCGTTGGCGTGCGACACCATGGCCGGGCAGTAGGCGATGAAGAGCCCGCCGATCCCGGCGGCCAGCCGGCTGGCGACCAGGTGCCGGCTGAGCAGCCAGTACCAGGCCACCGCGGTGGCGGCGAGGTTGAGCGTGAGGATCACCAGGAACGTCGCCGGCGGCCCGATCAGGTACGTCAGCGGCGCGAAGACCACCGCGTACGCGGTGATCGAGGTGTTGACCGCGAGGTTCACCCCGTCCGGCACGTTGATCAGGTGGGTGAAGAGCGGGTTCTCCCCGTGGGTCACCGCGTGCCCGCCGAAGGCCAGCAACCACTCGAAGAGGGCCTGGTCGCTGGAGTTGACGGTGATCGTGCGGGTGTTCGGGTCCCGCCACATTCCGCTGGTCACCCAGAGGGCCAGGGCCACCGCGGCGAGCACCAGCACAAGGTCGGCACGCCGGTTCCGGGCGGCGGGCGCGGTCGACGGGCCGGTGGTCAGGGACGGGATGGACGACACGCAGCGGACGTTACCAACCGGACCTGGACCCGCCGGTCAGACACGAAACCCGGCTGGCGCGGCCCCACCCGCACACTTCGGCGTCCATGAATGTGTGAGCGGTGGCCATTCCGGGGGTGTGAAACACGGACGTAACGTCTCGGCAACTCGAAGGTGACCCAGTTCACATTCCGCAACCAGGGAGGTCGCCGTGTCCCGCTCCTCATCCCTTCTCACCCGCCTGGCCGGGGTGGCGGCCGGGGTCGTGCTGGCCGCGGCCGCCGTCCTCGTCGCCGCGCTCCCCGCGCAGGCCGCCACCCTCACCCAGGTGACCGGCTTCGGCTCCAACCCCGGAAACCTGGCCATGTACGCCTACCGCCCGGACGGCCTGCCGGCCAACGCCCCGGCCGTGGTGCTGCTGCACGGCTGCACCCAGAACGCCTCGACCTACTTCACCAACTCCGGCTGGCAGAAGTACGCCGACCAGTGGAAGTTCACGCTGATCGTGCCGCAGCAGCCCTCGGCCAACAACGCCAACTCGTGCTTCAACTGGTTCGAGACCGGGGACACCGCCCGGGGGCAGGGCGAGGCGCTGTCGATCAAGCAGATGGTCGACTACGCGAAGACCAACTACTCCGTCGACGGGAGCCGGGTCTACGTCAGCGGCCTGTCGGGCGGCGGGGCGATGAGCGCCGTCATGCTGGCCACCTACCCGGACGTGTTCGCCGCCGGCTCGGTCATCGCCGGCCTCCCCTACCGCTGCGCCACCAGCATGACCAACGCCTTCACCTGCATGAACCCCGGCGTGGACAAGACCCCGGCGCAGTGGGGCGACCTGGTCCGCAACGCCTACGCCGGCTACACCGGCACGCGCCCCCGGGTGGCCATCTGGCACGGCACCTCGGACACCACCGTCGCGCCGCTGAACGCCGCCGAGTCGCGGGACCAGTGGACCAACGTGCTGGGCGTGCCGCAGACCCCGACCAGCACCGCCTCGCTGCCGGCCGGCACCAGCCTGGAGGTCTACGGCAGCGACCAGGTACGGCTCTACCGGGTCTCCGGCATGGGCCACGGCACCCCGGTCGACCCGGGCCCGGCCACCGACCAGTGCGGCACGGCCGGGGCGTACTTCCTGGACACCATCTGCTCGACCTACCGGGACGCGCTCTTCTTCGGGCTCAACGGCGGGGGCACGCCGAGCCCGACCCCCACGGCGACCGCGTCGCCCACGCCCTCGCCGACCCCGACCACCGCGCCGGTCTGCGTCACCGCCAGCAACTACGCGCACGTCACGGCCGGCCGGGCCTACCAGTCCGGCGGCTACGCCTACGCGCTGGGCAGCAACCAGCGGATGGGCCTCTACAACACCTTCTACACGAGCACCCTCAAGCAGGCCGGCCCCAGCTACTGGGTCATCGGCTGCTGACCGCGCCGCCGCCCTCGCCGATCACTCGGTGAGGGCGGCGTGCAGCGCGCTACGCAGGTCCGGGTGGGTCCAGGTGAAGCCGGCCCTGCCGAGCACGCCGGGGAGGACCCGGGTACTGGTGAGCGCCTCGTGGGCGAAGCCGCCGAGGGCGACCTTCAGGGCCAGCGCGGGGATCGGCATGACCGCCGGCCGGTGCAGCTGGCGGGCCAGTTCCCGGGTGAACTCGGCATTGGTGACCGGGGCCGGACCGACCACGTTGACCGGACCCGCGAGGTCGTGCCGGCCCAGCAGGAAGGTCACCGCGTCCAGCCAGTCGCGCAGGGAGATCCACGGCAGCCACTGCCGGCCGTTGCCCAGCTTGCCGCCGACGCCCAGCCGGAACGGCAGCAGCTGCGGCTTGAGCATGCCGCCGTCGCGGTGCAACGGCAGTCCGGTACGCAGCCGCACCACCCGGGCGCCGGCGTCCTCCGCCGGGCGGGTGGCGGCCTCCCAGACCCGGCAGACGTCGGCCAGGAAGCCCTCGCCTGCCGGCGAGTCCTCCTCGACCGTCCGGTCGCCGGTGTTGCCGTACCAGCCGACGGCGGAGGAGTTGAGCAGCACCGCCGGCCGGTCGGCGGCCGGCAGGCCGGCGATGGTGATCGACAGGGTGGTGGTGCTGTCCACCCGGCTGGACCGGATCAGGCCCTGGTACGCGTCGTTCCAGCGCTTGTCGCCCACCCCGGCGCCGGCCAGGTTGACCACCGCGTCGGCGTCGGCGACGACCTGCGGGTCGAGCTGCGCGGCGGACGGGTTCCACTGCCGCTCGTCGGGGGTGCGCGGTGCGCGGCGGACCAGGCGGGTGACCTGGTGCCCGTCCGCGGTGAGCCGGTCGACCAGTCGGGTGCCGAGGAAGCCGGACACTCCGGCCATGAGGATCCGCATGTCCACATCTTCCGGTACGGGCCGCGAGTTGGATGCGTTGAGCGAAATCACTCACGTCGGGGCAGGGCGCATCCGGGTGCGTTTGTCGTCGTCCCCGGCGACAACAAGTGCACTCGGAGACGGACTGTGGCGGTGGGACCGCGCGGGTCAGGCCGTGGCGGCGGCGAGCCGTGGCAACAGCGGGCCGAGCGGCTCGACGGCGTCGGCGCGTACCACGAAGCGGGTGATCCCCCAGCGGCGCTGATGGTCCGCGACCGCCGTGACGATCTCCTCGGCCGTGCCGATCAGCACGAACGGGGTGGCGAGCAGGTCGGCGACGGTCAGCCCCGTGTCGGCGGCGATCGCGGCGGCGGCCGCCTCGGCGTCGTCGGTGACGGTGACCTGCTGGACCAGGGCCTCCAGCGCGGGCGGCGTGCCCCGCCCGGCCGCCCCGGCCGCCACATGCGCGAGCTGTGCCTCGATCTGGTCGGCCCGCCACCGCACGGCGTGGGCGTGACCGTCCGCGAGGGTACGCCCGAAGCCGGTCAGCCCGACCACGTCGGCGTGCGCGCCGGCCCAGCGCAGCAGCGCCGAATTGGCCGTACCCATGGTGAGCGGCACCCGGGCCTGCACGGGTCGCAGCTCGGTGAGCCGCGCACCCCGGGCGGCCAGTTCCGGCGTGTCCACGGTGACCTCCTCGCCGGCGAACAGGGCCTGCACCGCCTCGGCGACCGCGACGCAGCGGCGGACCCGGGCGGCGACGTCGGGCCGTTCCCGCCCGACGGCCCGCCACTCGGCCGGGGTGTGCCCGGCGCCGAGGCCGAGCCGGGCCCGGCCACCCGAGACCACGTCGAGGGTGGCCACGTCGGTGGCGAGCAGGATCGGCTCCCGCACGCCGGCGTTCGAGACGTACGAGCCGAGACCGAGGGTCGAGGTCACCGCCGCCGCTGCGGCGAGGGCCACGAACGGCGACCCGCCGTGGCCCGGGTGGTCGGAGGCCAGCAGCGCGTCGAAGCCGGCGGCCTCGACCCGGCGGGCCAGGTCGGTCCAGCCCGTCGCGTCGGTGGGCCGGGCCTGCACGGAGAAGATCGCCATCGGCCCAGCATTCCCGCGGTACGCCCCTCCCGGCCAGCCCGGACCCGCCGATTCTGCTGACCGGCGAATCCGGGTGGGCGCGGGCTCAGCCGGCCGACTCGTGGACGGCGTCGAGGCGGGACAAATCGTCGTCGGTGAGCCGCAGCGCGCCGGCCGCGACGTTCTCCACCAGGTGCGCGGGGTTGCCGGTGCCGGGGATGGCGAGCACGTTCGGGCTCCGGTGCAGCGTCCAGGCCAGCCGGACCTGCGCCGGGGTCACGCCGTGGGCCCGGGCCACCGCGCGTACCTCGTCGTGCTCCGCGCCGCTCGCGCCGGCCTCCCGGCCGCTGGTGGCGAGGGAGAAGAACGGCACGAAGGCGGTCCCGTGCGCGGCGCAGTCCCGGATCAGCGCGTCGTTGCTCCGCCGGTAGCCGAGGCTCCACGAGTTCTGCACGCAGACCACCGGGGCGATGGCGCGTGCCTCGGCGACCTGGTGCGGCTTCACGGCCGAGACGCCGAGGTGCCGGATCAGCCCGGCGTCGCGCAGCTCGGCCAGCGCGCCGAAGTGCTCGGCCAGCGGCTCCGGGCCGTACACCCGGAGGTTGACCACGTCGAGGTGGTCCCGGCCGAGCTGGCGCAGGTTCTCCTCGACCTGGCCGCGGAGCTGGTCCGGCCGGGCCATCGGCAGCCACTGGCCGGACGGGTCCTTGCCCGGCCCGACCTTGGTCACGATGACCAGGTCCGCCGGGTACGGCGACAGTGCCCGGTTGATCAGTTCGTTGGCCGAGCGCAGCGGCGAGAAGTAGAACGCCGCGGTGTCGATGTGGTTGACCCCCAGCTCGACCGCGCGGCGCAGCACCGCCACGGCCCGGTCCCGGTCGCTGGGGCTGCCGTCCGCGTTCGCGGTCAACCGCATCGCCCCGAAGCCGATCCGGTTGACGGTGCGGTCGCCGAGTTGCCAGGTGCCGGCCGCGGCGGCGTCGACGGTGTCGATGGTCATGCGGTCTCCGTCCGTTCGAGAATGTCCCCGTTCCCGGGTGGCGTCACGCCGAGCAGTTCCACGGGGTCGCCCGCCAGCCGGTTCAACGCGGCGACGAGTTTCCGCTCCTCGTAGGTGAAGTGCGACTCCAGCAGCGCGGCCAGCCCGTCCAGCTCGGCCCGGACGGACCGGCCGTCGGCCGCCTCGGCGAGCAGGGCGTCGACCCGGCGCAGCAGGTCGGCGACGATGCGGTGGTCGGCGCTCAGCTCGGCCAGCACGGGGCGCAGCTCGGGCACCCGCTCGGCCAGCACGTGGAATGCGCCGCCGTCCTCGCCGGTGTGGTGCCGGTCCAGCGCCGCGCAGAAGCCGACGCAGTGCGCGCGCAGCTCTCGGGAGAGTGCGGCGCCGCCGACGTCGGGGGAGTCGAGGCTCGCGCGGAGCCGGGTCAGCTCCTCGCGGAGCCAGTGGTGGATCTCGATCAACTGGGTGCCGAGGGCGGCCAGCCGGCCGCTCGGTGGGTGGGATGGGTGCACATGTTCCCCTGCTGTCCGCGCCTCCATGCCCACGGCGGCCTTCGTGCCGGGTGCACCGCGACGCTTCGACGCAGGGTACGGCATCGGACCCGTCGTCGAATGGCCGCTCAGGTCGACGGATCCTCGGGCTCCGGCTCGTGCCAGCGGGCCCGCACGGCTGCCTCGTGTGCCTCGTATGCGGTCCGCTCCTGGAAGACGAAGCCGCGCAGGGCCCGCCGGGCCTCGTTGAAGACGATCACCTCGGTGGTCACCAGCCCCAGAGTGATCAGCGTCACCAGCGCGAAGGCGCCCAGCGCCGGCAGTCGGTTGGCCACCGGGACGCTCGCCGCGAGGAGCAGCACCGCGCCGACCCGGGTCCAGGAGACCGTGCGCAGCATCCGGAACTGGAACAGCATGTTGCCGCAGAGATAGCAGATCACGCCGCCGATGAGCAGCGGCTCGCTGGGGCCGCGGGCGGGCAGGTGGTTGGGGACGCGCGGGTCGGTGACCTGGTGCACGATCAGTTCGGCACCCAGCGCGAAGAGAATGATCCCGGCGATCATCGGCAGGAAGCAGTACGCGTACCCGTCCCGGGCCATGGCCACGCGGGGGCCGTCCTCGGCCGCGTGCAGGGCGATGCGGGCGGCGGGTCCGATCATGTCGTAGTGCGCCCACCACAGGGCAGCGGTGAAGAAGATGCCGAGGATTGCGGCGATCACCGCCGGCCAGGTCGGGGCCTGGCCGAGCAGGTTGCTTCCCACGCCGACGGAGATCACGGACTCGCCGAGCGCGATGATCAGGATGAGTTCGTACCGCTCGGTCCAGTGCTCGGCGGAGGTGACCCCCCATCCCCAGGTGCCCGCGAGCATTCCCGACCCGTACTGGAGGAGCACGACCGTGGTCCACAGCGAGTCCCGGATCAGCGCCGCCCCGCCGCCGTGGTCGAGGGCGGCCGGGATCAGGGCGGCGGCGAGCAGCAGGAGGGTGCTGAGCACCAGCTCCGGTAGGAAGCGCAGGAGCTGCCGCCGCTCGTTCGGGCTGTCCCGCACGGCGTGCCAGTACAGGGCCAGGTGAACGCCCCGGATGACCACGTAACTGATCGCGGCCACGAACGGACCGGAGGCGGCTTTGTCCGGTTCCTTGAAGGCCTGCGGCAGCGACAGGGAGAAGGTGAACAATGCCGCCATCCCGACGGTCATCAGCACAGGTACGAAGCCCTCGCCGAGCCGGATCTTGGCGGCGACGATGCTGTGTACCACCCAGCACCACCAGAGCACCGCGAGCACCAGCAGGGCATGCAGCAGGGCGCCGGGCGTGATGGCCAGCGCGGTGGCCCGGGTGATGATGAAGAACGAGAAGACGAAGACGAGGTCGAAGAAGATCTCGAACCGGTCGACCCGGGCCGCCGGGGCCACCGGCACCACCGGACCGAGGCGCCCCCGCCGCCCGAAGCCGCTCACCGACCGAGTCTTTCAGCGGTCGGTTGCTGCCGGGCCGGAATCGGGTCAGCCCGGGCGGTGGCGCAGCCCGTCCATCAGCAGGTCGAGCAGGCGGCCGGCCTGCGCGCGCTGGTCCGGCTCGCCGGCCACCAGCGAGACGCCGCTCAGCCCGGCGAGCACGTCGCCGGCGGCCACGTCGGCGCGTACGGTGCCCGCGGCGACGCCGGCCGCCAGCAGGTCGCCCAGCGCGGCGAGCAGCCGGTCCCGGCTGTGCGCGTACGGGTTGGCGCCGGAGGCGATGGCCAGCCGCAACGCGTCGGCCATGCCCCGCTTGGTGGCGAGGTAGTCGACGAACCGGTCCATCCAGGCCCGGACCGCCGCCTCGGCGGGCACTGCCGACAGCAGCTCCGGCACGGCGTCGCAGAGCTTGGCCAGCTCGTTGCGGTAGGCCGCCTCGATCAGCGCCTCGCGGGTGGGGAAGTGGCGGTAGAGGGTGCCGATGCCGACCCCGGCCTCCTTGGCGATGCGGTCCAGCGTTACCTCGGCGCCCGCCTGGGAAAACGTGCGTACCGCGGCGTCCAGCAGTCGTTGCCGGTTGCGCAGCGCGTCGGCGCGCAGCGGTCGGTCGGGCACGGCTCCTCCTCGGCTCGACCGGACAGCGGGTCCGGCCGGACTGGCAACCGGAGGGCCCTCCGGTTAGGCTCGGTCGTAACGGAGGATCCTCCGCTTCTCATCGTAGCGGCCGGCCGACCGGTCCGCGCCGCCGCCGACAAGGATGGATCATGACCACCAGTACACCCGTCAGCACCCCGTTCTCCCGCGAGACCACCGCCCTCGAGGTGGTCCGCGACCTCGACCTGACCGGCCGGCGAGCCGTCGTCACCGGCGGCGCCTCCGGGATCGGCGTGGAGACCGCCCGCGCGCTCGCCGCCGCCGGGGCCGACGTCACCCTCGCGGTCCGCAACCCGGAGGCCGGGCAGCGCGCCGCCGCCGAGATCACCGGCACCACCGGCAACGACCGGATCCTGGTCGCCCCGCTCGACCTGGCCGATCTCGGCTCGGTGGCCGCCTTCGTCCGCACCTGGGACGGGCCGCTGCACATGCTGGTCAACAACGCCGGCACCATGGCCTCACCGGAGATGCGCACCGAGCAGGGCTGGGAGATGCAGTTCGCGACCAATCACCTCGGGCACTTCGCGCTGGCCACCGGGCTGCGCCCGGCGCTGGCCGCGGCCGAGGGCGCGCGGATCGTCTCGGTCAGCTCGGCGGCCCACCTGCGCTCGCCCGTGGTGTTCTCCGACATCCACTTCCGGCAGCGGCCGTACGACCCGTGGCAGGCGTACGGGCAGTCCAAGACCGCGAACGTGCTCTTCGCCGTGGACGCCACCCGGCGCTGGGCCGACGACGGGATCTACACCAACGCGCTGATGCCGGGCGCGATCCGGACCAACCTCCAGCGCTACATCAGCGAGGAGGAACTGGACCGGATGCGTACGCAGAGCGGCGGCGGCGCGGCGTACTGGAAGAGCCCCGAGCAGGGCGCGGCCACCTCGGTGCTGGTCGCCGCCTCGCCGCTGGTCGCCGGGGTCGGCGGCCGGTACTTCGAGGACTGCCAGGAGGCCGGGCCGAACCAGCCCGGCACCCGCACCGGCTACGCCCCGTACGCCCGTGACCCGGAGGCCGCCGAGCGGCTCTGGGAGGTGTCCGAGGAGCACCTGCGCGGCTGACCCGGAGACGACGAAGGGGGGCGCGCGGCGTACGCCGCGCGCCCCCCTTCGTGCCGTCAGGGAGTCAGAGCCCCAGCTCGGCCTCGAAGTTGCCGGCCTCCAGCCGCTCCTTGACCGCGACGAGGAAGCGGGCCGCGTCCGCGCCGTCGATCAGCCGGTGGTCGTACGACATGGCCAGGTAGACCATCGACCGGACCGCGACGACCTCGCCCAGCTCCGGGTCGTTGACCACGACCGGGCGCTTGACCACGGCACCCGTGCCGAGCATCGCCGACTGCGGCGACGGCACGATCGGGGTGTCGAAGAGCGCGCCCCGGCTGCCGGTGTTGGTCAGGGTGAAGGTCGCGCCGGCGAGCTCGTCCGGGCTGATCTTGTTGGTCCGGGTGCGCTCGGCCAGGTCGGCGACCCGCTTGGCGATCCCGCCCAGGTTGAGGTCACCGGCGTTGTGGATGACCGGCACCAGCAGGCCCCGCTCGGTGTCCACGGCGATGCCGAGGTGCTCCGCGTCCGGGTAGGTGATCGTCCCGCCCTCCAGGTCCAGCCGGGCGTTGACGATCGGGTAGGACTGGAGCGCCTCGACGGCGGCCAGGGCGAAGAACGGCAGGAAGGACAGCTTCACGCCGTGCCGCTGCTGGAAGGAGTCCTTGGCCTGGGCCCGCAGCTTGGCGATCCGGGTGACGTCCACCTCGATCACCGTGGTGAGCTGCGCCATCTCGTGCAGCGACTCGTGCATCCGGTTGGCGATGGCCTTGCGGATCCGGGGCAGCTTCTCGACGGTGCCCCGCTTGCTGCTCGGCTGCGGCTTCGCGGCCGGCTTGGCCGGGGCCGCCGCAGCGGCGGGCTGCGCGGCCGGCGCGGCCTGGGCAGCCTTCGCCTTCTCGGCCGCGTCCAGCACGTCCTGCTTGCGGATCCGCCCGCCGACGCCGGTGCCGTTGACCGAGGCGAGGTTCACGCCGTGCTCGGCGGCCAGCTTGCGGACCAGCGGGGTCACGTAGCCGGCGCCCTCCTCGCCGCCGGCCTGGGCCGGGACGGTCGGCCGCTGCGGCGTGGGAGTCGGGGCGGCCGGCTGGGCGGCCTGCTCGACCTTGGCCGGCTGCGCGGCCTGCTCGGTCTCGGCGGCCGGCTCGTTGTAGGACATGCCCGGGGTCGGCTCCTCGACCTTGGGCTCCGGCTCCGGCTTCGGCTCGGGCTTCGGCTCGGGCTTCGCCTCGGCCTTGGGCTCGGGCTTCGGCTCCGGCTTCGCCGCCGGCGCGGCGCCGGCCGCGCCCACGATCGCCAGGACGCCGCCGACCTCGGCGGTCTCGTCCTCGGGGACCTTGATCTCCAGCAGCGTGCCGGCGACCGGCGACGGGATCTCGGTGTCGACCTTGTCGGTGGAGACCTCCAGCAGCGGCTCGTCGACCTCGACGGTCTCGCCGACCTGCTTGAGCCAGCGGGTCACCGTACCCTCGGTGACGCTCTCGCCCAGGGCCGGCATCGTGACCGGGGTGCCCTCACCCGACGGCGCGGCGGCCGGGGCGGGCTCCTCGACGGCCGGCTGCTCCGCCTCGGCCTGCGGCTCGGCGGCGGCCTGCTCGGCCTGCTCCGCCGGGGCCTCCTGCTGCGGGGCGGCGCCGCCGGCCTCCTCGCCCTCACCGGCGATGACCGCCAGCTCGCTGCCGACCTCTGCGGTCTCGTCCTCGCCGACCACGATCCGGCTCAGCACGCCCGCCGCGGGGGACGGGATCTCGGTGTCCACCTTGTCGGTGGACACCTCGAGCAGAGGCTCGTCGACCTCGACGGTGTCGCCCTCCTGCTTGAGCCAGCGCGTGACGGTGCCCTCGGTGACGCTCTCGCCGAGCCGGGGCATGGTGACCGATACCGGCATGTTCTCCAGACTCCTTCATTCCCCTGGTGGGATCATCGCCCGTCGCCGGACGCCGCGGTTGTCGTGTCAGGCGTGCGCGTGCAGCGGCTTGCCGGCCAGGGCCAGGTGCGCCTCGCCCAGGGCCTCGTTCTGCGTCGGGTGGGCGTGCACGAGCTGCGCCACCTCGGCCGGGTACGCCTCCCAGTTGTAGATGAGCTGCGCCTCGCCGATCAGCTCGCCGACCCGGGCGCCGACCATGTGCACGCCGACCACCGGGCCGTCCTCGACCCGGACCAGCTTCACGTGCCCGGCGGTCTTGAGGATCTGGCTCTTGCCGTTGCCGCCCAGGTTGTAGTTGTACGTCTTGATCTTGTCAGCGCCGTACTGCTCCTTGGCCTTCGCCTCGGTCAGGCCGACGGAGGCCAGCTCCGGGTCGCAGTAGGTGACCCGCGGGATGCCGGCCTCGTCGATCACGGCCGGGTTCTTGCCGGCGATCTCCTCCGCGACGAAGATGCCCTGCTGGAAGCCGCGGTGGGCGAGCTGGAGGCCGGGCACGATGTCGCCGACCGCGTAGACGTTCGGCACGCTGGTGCGCAGCCGCTCGTCGGTCAGCACGTAGCCGCGGTCCATCTTGACGCCCTGCTCCTCGTAGCCGAGGTTGGCGGTGGTCGGGCCGCGGCCGACGGCGACCAGCAGCAGCTCCGCCTCGACGGTGTCGCCGCCCTGGATGGTCAGCTTGACGCCGTTCTCGGTCTTCTCGACCTTCTCGAACGGCTTGCCGACCTTGAAGTTGATCTTCCGCTTGCGGAACGCCCGCTCCAGCGCCTTCGAGGACTCCTCGTCCTCGGCCGCGACCAGGCGGGGCAGCGCCTCGACGATGGTCACGTCCACGCCGAAGGACTTCCAGACGCTGGCGAACTCGACGCCGATCACGCCGCCGCCCAGCACGATCGCCGAGGAGGGAACCCGGTCCAGGGTCAGCGCGTGGTCGCTCGTGATGATCCGCTCGCCGTCGATCTCCAGGCCGGGCAGGCTCTTCGCGTACGAGCCGGAGGCCAGGATGACGTTGCGGCCGGTGTAGCGCTTGCCGTCGACCTCGACGACGTTCTTCCCGACCAGCTTGCCGGCGCCCGCCACGAAGGTGATCTTCTTGGCGCCGCCCACCAGGCCCTGGAGGCCCTTGTAGAGACGGGAGATGACGCCGTCCTTGTACGAGTTGACCGCCGCCATGTCGATGCCGACCAGCTCGGCCTTGACGCCGAACTGCTCCGACTCGCGGGTCTGGTCGGCGATCTCGGCGGCGTGCAGCAGCGCCTTGGTCGGGATGCAGCCGTTGTGCAGGCAGGTACCCCCGAGCTTGCCCTTCTCGATCAGGGCGACGGACAGGTCCAGCTGGGCGGCACGCAGCGCCGCCGCGTAGCCGCCGCTACCACCTCCGAGGATGACGATGTCGAAGGTTGCGTCGTTCGGCTCGCTCACGTCCAACTCCCAGGTCGCGTCGCTGCATCGGGGGTTACGGGGGAGTAACAGGCACACCCCACCTCGGTCATCTTGTCACCACCGGGGACGGTGCGCGTAGTGAGGTGCCCAACGACACGTCGGTGGCACGTACGCTTGGCACCGTCTTCGATGACCGACGGGGGAGGAGTGGGTTCGGTGGGGCTGTTCCGACGACGCAAGCGGGTGGGCGCGGTGAGCCGCGACCGCGCCGCCGACCGCGCCGATCTGGATCACCTGGAGGGCTTCGTCCGCACCCGGCGGGGCGTCGAGGCGTATCTGGAACCCCGGACCACGGTCACCGAGACCACGGTCATGCTGATCGCCGACGACGGCGAGTGGACCCGGCGGCGGGTCGGCGGGCCGGAGGAGGCCCGCCGGTTCGCGCACCGCCTCGCCATCCCGATCTACGACGTCCGGCTGATGGGCTACCCGCAGCGGATGCGCGACTACAACGAGCGCCGCAAGCGCCGCCCCGAGCTGTTCTGAACCGGACACGCGGACGGGGCGCCCCCCGGCGAGGGGAGCGCCCCGTTGCGGCGCGGTGGACGCGTCAGCCGTTGGCGGCGACGTCGTCGACCAGGTGCAGCAGCGTACGCACCGGGACGCCGGTGCCGCCCTTGGTCCAGTAACCGGTGGCCTCGCCCGAGTGGTAGCCGGGGCCGGCGATGTCGATGTGCGCCCAGGCCACCTCGTCGGTGACGAACTCCCGCAGGAAGACGCCGCCCTGGAGCATGTGGCCCGCCCGGTCCATGCCGGCGTTGACCTGCGAGATGTCGGCGACGTCGGAGTCCATGCCCTTGCGCACGTCGTCCGGAAGCGGCATCGGCCAGGCCGGCTCGCCGGTGGCGTCACCCGCGGCCCGGACCCGCTCGCACAGCTCCGGGGTGCCCATCACGCCGGCGATCCTCTTGCCCAGCGCGATCACCTGGCCGCCGGTCAGCGTCGAGGTCTCGAAGAGGTAGTCGGCGCCGTCCTCGCAGGCCCGGGCGATGGCGTCGGCCAGGATCATCCGGCCCTCGGCGTCGGTGTTGAGCACCTCGACCCGCTTGCCGCTGTACATGGTGATCACGTCGCCCGGGCGGTAGCTGGTGCCCGACGGCATGTTCTCCGCCATCGGCAGGTAGCCGGTGACCGCGACGGACGGCTTGAGCGCCGCGACCGCCAGCATGGCCGCGCCGACCGCGGCCGCGCCCGCCATGTCGGACTTCATCTCCCACATGCCCTGGGCCGGCTTGATCGAGATGCCGCCGGTGTCGAACGTGATGCCCTTGCCGACCAGCGCCACCCGCTTGCCGTTGCCGCCACCCTCCGGGGTGTAGGTCAGCTTGACCAGCCGAGGCGGGGCCTCCGAGCCCTGGCCCACGGCGAGGATGCCGCCGTAGCCGCCGGCGGCCAGCGCCGCCTCGTCGAGCACCTCGACGCCGAGCCCTGCCTCCCGGGCGGCGGTGGCCACGGCCTCGGCGAACGACGGCGGGCGCAGCTCGTTCGGGGCGGTGTTGACCCAGTCCCGGCTGGTCAGCACCGCACCGGCCACCGCCTGCGCGCGGGTGACCTCGGCCTGGGCGGTCGCGTCCGCCGCGTCCGGCACCGCGACCAGCACCTCGGCCACCGGCGCGCGCCGGGCCGGCTGCGGCTTGGTCTTGTAGCCGGCGAACCGGTAGCCGCCGAGCAGCGCGCCCTCGGTGACCGC
>NZ_MUYZ01000109.1:0-19366 GCF_003013775.1 Micromonospora sp. MH33 | reverse complement strand
GGCGCCGCGGTTCGCCGGGGCCACCGTCCTGGTCACCGGCGGGCTGGGCGGGCTCGGCAGCCGCCTCGCCGTCGCGCTGGCCGCCGCCGGCGCCGTCCCGGTCCTGCTCGACGTGCGTACGCCGGACGGCGCCCCGCCCGACGTCCGCCGGATGCTCACCCTGCTGCGCCGGCGCTGCCCGCGGGCCCGGCTGCTCACCCTCGACCTCACCGACCCGGCGGCCGCCCGCGCGGCCCTGGCCGGGCTGCGGCCCACCGCGATCGTGCACTGCGCCGGGCGGATCGCCGGCGGCACCGGGGTACGCCTCGGCCCCGCCGAGGTCGACGCCCTGGTCGCCGCGAAGGTCGCCACCCTGGAGGCGGTGCTCGCCACGGTCCGCACCAACCGGCTGCGGGCGGTGCTCACCTTCGGCTCGCTCACCGCGCACGGCGCGCACCCGGGGCTCGCCGGCTACGCCCTCGCCAACGAACTGCTGCACCGGGCCACCGCCCGGTACGCCGCCGCCCACCCCGCAATCCGCTGCTGCACCGCCGAGTGGTCGCTCTGGTCCGGCGCCGGGATGGCCCGGCAGGTGGCCCGGGTCGCGGCCCGGCAGCTCGGCATGGTGCCGGTGCCGGTGGCCACCGGGGTCGCCGCGGCCACCCGGCTGCTCGCCGCGCTGGTCGACGCCCCGCCCGACGAGGACCTGCCCGACTCGCTGCTCGTCTGCGGCGAGCGCCCCGGCACCCAGGGCGCCTGGTCCGGGCGGCCGGAGGGCGTACCCGGGGTGGACGCCGCCCTGGTCGTGCCGCCCGGCGGCGACCTCGACACGGCGATGCGCGCGGTGGCCGAGGCGGCGGCCGGCGGTGCCGCGTTGATCCCGGACGGAACGGCCGGCCACGGCGCCCCGCTGCTGGTCCGGGCCACCGTCACCGGCGACGGGGTGGACTGCGTGGTCCGCTCCGGGGCCGACCCGGACGGGCCGGCGCTGCGCAGCTCCCGCTACCGGCTGCTGCCCGCCGGCACCTGAGACACCCGGTCCGCCCGCTCCTGAGAGAGGTGAGCACGATGCCCGACGGATACCTGAAACTGCCCGACGACTGGGTGCGCGTGATGGTCAGCGTGCCGGCCCCGGTAGACGAGGTGTGGGAAGCGGTCACCGACCCGCGGCGGGTCGCCCAGTGGTTCGGCCACCTGTCCGCGCCCATGACCACCGGGGCGAGCACCCGGGTCGACTTCGGCGACGGCGACTTCTTCGACATCGAGGTCGACCACGTCGAGCCGCGCGACCGCCTGCTGTTCCGGTGGAGCTTCCTCGGCGTCGGCCCGGAGTGCCAGGTCGGCTGGACGCTGACCGGCGGGGCGGAGACCACCACGCTGACCGTTGACGACAGCTGCCCCGGCCGCCCCGGGTCGGAGGTGGCCCAGCTCAAGGCCGGGTGGCTGGACTTCGTCGGCCGGCTCGCCCGCTACCTGGAGACCGGCCGCCCCTCCCGGTACGACTGGCGGCCGGAGATCGACGGCAGCGTGGTGCTGCCGAACGGCTCCTGGCACCCGCTGCGCGAGGAGACGGTGGTCGACTGGCTCCCCATCGCCACCGACGGCGCCGGCCCCGGCTGGTTCTTCGTGGTCGACGAGGAGGGCCCGCGCCGGTTCACCCTGCGCGACTGGCAGCTCGACCGGGAGCAGAGCCTCGACTTCGCGGTCGAGATCCCCGGGGCGCGTACGGTCACCGTCTGCCAGGTCCGGACCGACCCGGGCGAGCGGGCCCGTACGCTCTCCGTCTCGCACCAGGGCTGGCACCGGCTCGGCCTCAGCGACCTGCAGGAACGGACGCTGCGGCACCGGTTCGCAGCCACCTGGACGGCCGCGCTGGCGCTGGCCGAGGAGTGCGCGCGGACCCGGCAGGAGCTGCCGTGACCGCGATGGCCCACGACCGCGCCCCGGTCCGGGGCGACCGCACCGAGCCGGCGCACCGGCGCGGCCGGTCGACCGTCCTCCAGCAGCACCGGGACGCGGTCTCCCGGGTGATCCGGGCGATGCGGGACCGGCTCGACGAGCCGTGGACCCTGTCCCGCCTGGCCCAGGTGGCGTATCTGAGCCCGTTCCACTTCAGCCGGGTGTTCCGCCTGGTCACCGGTACCCCGCCGGGACGGTTCCTGTCCGCGCTGCGGATGGCCGAGGCCCGCCGGTTGGTGGTCTCCAGCCGGATGAACGTCACCGACATCTGCACCACGGTCGGCTACAGCAGCCTGGGCACCTTCACCACCCAGTTCACCGAGCAGGTCGGGGTCGGGCCGGGCCGGCTGCGCCGGCTGGACGCCGCGCACGGCGACCGGCCGCTGGAGCACGTGGTCGCCGCCGGGACCGAGCCGGCGGAGGAGGACGCGCCGCCCGGGGGCGTGGTCACCGGCACCGTGCACACCCCGGCCGAGGACGCCCGGCTGGTGCTGCTCGGGCTCTTCCCCACCCCGCTGGCCCAGGGGCTTCCCGTCGCCTGCACCAGCGTCACCGGCGACGGCCCCTTCGCCGTCACCGGGGTACCCGAGGGCACCTGGCACCTGCTGGCCTGCGCGCACCCCGAGGCGGTCACCGTCGGCGAGGTGCTGGCCGGCGTCCGCGACCCGGACGTCTGGGTCGGGGTGGCCGACGCGCCGGTGGTGGTCCGCCCGGGCCGGACCACCGGCCCGCTGGCCGTGCGGCTCGCCCCGGCCCGCCCCATCGACCCGCCGATCCTCACCGGCCTGCCGGTGCTGCCCCTCGCCGCGCGGCCGTAAGGCCGGACGCGCCCGCGGTGGTCTCCCCTGGCCGGGGAGGCCACCGCGGGCGGTGCGGGGAATCAGGCGTGCGGGGTCGGCGCCGGGCCACCGACCCGCTGGAAGTCGACGTCGGGGCTGATCCCGCGCACCGTGCCCTCCACCACGAGCAGGGACATCAGCGGGAAGGCGAAGTCGGAGGCGGCATAGATGCCGTACCGCTGCTGGAGGTCGTAGATGCCGTTGCCGAAGACGGACATGTCGAACTCGTTGTCCGGGCCGGCGGTCCGGGCGACCAGCTCCGCCACGTCCCGGACGAAGCCGTCCCGGTCCAGGCCGGCGCCGGCGTTGACCGCGCTGGCCAGCACGATCTCCCCGCACCGCCGGCCGTCGCCGGCCCCCAGCCGGGCGAAGAACTCGCCGATCGCCGCCCGTACGCCGTCGGGCAGCTGGACGCAGTAGCCGGCGTCGAGGACGACCACCCGCTCGTCCCGGGTCAGGTAGAGGTTGCCCGGGTGCAGGTCGCAGTGGACGAAGCCCGCGCCGAAGAAGAGCCGGTGCACGGCGGCCAGCACCACCTCGGCGAGGTGCGCCCGGACCCGCGGGTCGAGCCGCTCGACGGTCCGCCCGTCCAGATCCGGCAGGTACTCGAAGACCAGGCAGTTCGACGCCGACCGGTCCCGGTGCAGCCGGGGCACCCGGACCTCCGGCAGCTCGGCGAGCTCGGCGCGGAGCCGCTCGCTGTTCGCCGCCTCGCGGTGGAAGTCGAGCTGGCCGAGGATCGCCGCGCTCAGGTAGCCGACCAGGTCGGCGATGGGCATGCCCTTCATCTTCGGCGCCCGCGCGCCCAGCCGCGCCATCAGCTCGATGAGCCGCAGGTCCGCCCGCATCCGGTCGTCGATGCCGGGCCGCTTGAGCTTCAGCGCCACGACGGTGCCGTCGTCCAGCACGGCGCGGTAGACCGAGGCGATGCTGCCGCTGGCCAGCGGCTCCGGGTCCACCGGGCGCAGCACCAGCCGGGGCTGTTCCGCCCGGGCCCGGCGCAGCGCCTCGCCGGCCGCCGCGACGGACATCGGCGGCACCTCGTCGAAGAGGGTGCCGAGCCGGGCGCAGAGCGCGGGCGGCAGCGCGTCCCGGCGGGTGCCGGCGATCTGCCCGAACTTGACGAAGGTCGGGCCCAGTCGTTGCAGCGCCCGCACCATCCCTCGGTAGCGGCGCTCGGCCGCCGCCTCCGGCCCCCGGGTCACCCGCAGCACGAGGGACGCCGGCAGGGTCCGCAGCGCCTCCCCGGACGCCACGGCGACGATGGCCAGCACCCGCAGGAACATCCGCAGCGGCATCGATCACTCCTCACTCGAAGGCGAACATCTCCGCCATCTGCCGCAGCCGGGGGCCGGCCGGGGCGCGGCGGATCATCTGCTCCCGGATCCAGCAGGCCACCGGGTTGCTCCACTGCCCGACCCGGCCGAGCATCCGGGCCTGGCGGGTCAGGCCGTCCGCCCGGCGGCGGCGCGCCGCCTCGTACCGGGTCAGGGCCCCGGCCACGTCGTGGTCGCGCAGGCAGCGGCCCAGCACCACGGCGTCCTCCAGCGCCTGGCAGGTGCCCTGGCCCAGGTTCGGGGTGCTGGGGTGGGCGGCGTCGCCGACCAGGACCACCCGCCCGGCGCTCCACCGGGGCACGGGCGCGCGGTCGTAGATGTCGGTGACCAGGATGTCCTCGTCCGGGGTGGCGGCCAGCACCTGCGGGATCGGCGCGTGCCAGCCGTCGAACCGGGCCGACCAGACCCGGCGGGGCAACTGCTCACCCCAGCCCCGGCGCAACGGCATGGTGGCGAACCAGTACGCCCGCCCCTCCGGCAGCGGGAACAGCCCGAACTGGGCGGCCCGGCCCATGGTGAGCAGGCCCGGCGCGGCGCCGAGGTCGTACCGGGCGATGCCACGCCAGACCGGGTAGCCGGCGTAGCGCAGCGGGTCCGCGCCGCCGCCGAGCAGCTGCCGGCGGATCGTCGAGCGCAGCCCGTCCGCGCCGACGAGGAGGTCGGCCTCCTCGGTGCCGCCGTCGGCGAGGGCGGCACGCACCCGGTCGCCCGCCTCGGTCCAGCCGACGCAGCGGGCGCCGGTGCGCAGCATCCCGGGGAAGAGTTGGGCGCGCAGCGCCTCGACCAGGTCGGCGCGGAGCAGCGCCAGGCCCCGGCCGCCGAAGCGCTCCGCCATCAACGGCCCCGGCACGTCGTCGAGGATCCGCCCGTCGGCGGCGCGGATCTGGTTGCCGTCGGCCGGACAGCCGGCCGCCCGGACCGGCTTGTCGGCGCCGACGGCGGCGAGTGCGGACAGCGCGTTCGGCCAGAGGGTGAGGGCGACGCCGGAGGGCCCCACGTCCGCCGAGCGTTCGAGGACCACCGCGTCCCAGCCCGCGTCCCGCAGGGCCAGTGCGGTCGCCAGGCCGGCCGGCCCGCCGCCGACGACGAGCGCCCGTCGAGTCGTCATGTCGCCGCCTTTCCGGTCATCTGCGGAAACGGTAGAGCGACGTGCCGGTGGGCCGGTTCTCGCCGATTGCTGTTCCGTTTCGGCGGCCGGGAAGACAGCAACACCGGATAAGGGGAAACGTCCGCCCGCGGGCGAGGATCGATGGGTGATCCCGGGTGCCGCGGCGGCCCGGTACGACGAGCGCGCGGCCCGACCCATCAATTCGGAGGTTGCGGTGTCAGCACCTGACAACAAGGCGGTCGTGCGGCAGCTCATCGACGCCTGGAACAACGGCGACATCAACGCTCTGATGACCTTCTGGTCCCCGACGATGGTGCACCACGGCCGGGGCGGCACGATCAGCGCCGAGGACACCGCCGCCGAGATGCGGCGGTTCCTCGACGCCTTCCCCGACCTGCGCATGGAGCTGCACAGCATCGTCTCCGAGGGCGAGCTGGTGGCCACCCGGATGACCGTGCACGCCACGCACACCGGCGCGTACATGGGCATCCCGCCGACCGGCCGCCCCGTGAGCTGCGCGCTCATGGGGCAGTTGCGGATCGTCGACGGTGTCGTGGTCGACCACTGGGGGGTGGCCGACGCGCTGGGCATCCTCGTGCAGATCGGGATGCTGCCGTCCGAACTGTCCACCGCCTTTTCCTGAGCAGCCGGGCAATTTCGAGGAAACGGAGAGACCGACATGACCGGACACCACCCGGATCTGGCGCAGCGCAAACGCGAATTCGAGGAGACCGTGCGGAATTTCCGCAAGGCGGTGCTGTTCGACTACGACCTCACGGCCGTGCAGCACGTCCTCGCACCGGGCTTCGTCGACCATTTCGCCCCGCCGTGGGACCCGCCGAGCCGCGACGGCGTGGCGCACCGGTTCGACCACGCGAACCAGGTGCTCACCACCCGCAAGGTCGAGGTGCTGGTGTCGGTGTGCGAGGGCGACATCCTGGCCCAGGCCATCCTGCTGCACTTCGAGCACACCGGGCCGTTCATGGGCATCCCGGCGACCGGCCGACGGTTCGAGATCGGCGGGTCCAACACCTTCCGGTTCTCCGACGGCAGGATCGCCGAGCACTGGGGCGTCTTCGACGTCGCGAAGATCCCCGACCTGCTGGCCGGCGAGCCGGGCGCGGCCGGCGGCTGGTCGTCCATGTGGGACCGCGAGGAGATCGGCACCGCTGGCAAGGGCTGACGACCCGCCACCCCGATGGGCCCCGCCGGCGATCCGGCGGGGCCCACGTCACGGGTACGCGAAAAGGCGACCCGGGCACCACGTCCCGGGTCGCCTTCGTCGCGTCTCCTGACGGTCAGCCGGCCCGCCACCCGCCCGGCGGCGGCGCGGCCGCCCGCTGGAAGACGGCCGCGAACTCCCGGGCGAAGTCGCCCAGCGACCGGGGCTCGGCGCCGGTCAGCCGCCGCACGGTGTCGGTGACCGCCTGGACCCGGCCGGCGGCGATCAGGTCGTTGAACACCGCCACGTCCTCGGCGTACCACTCCTCGGCCCCGAACTGGCGCAGCATGGCGGCCACCTGCTCGCGCGGCACCGGCAGGTGGCGCAATGGGACACCGGTCGCCTCGGCCAGCACCTTCGCCGTGTCGTCGAAGGAGAGAGCCTCCGGGCCGGACAACACCAGGGTCCGGTTGCGCGCCCAGTCGGGGCAGTCGGTGAGCAGCGCCGCCGCGGCGGCCGCCACGTCCCGCGCGTCGACCATCGCCACCCGGCCGTCCCCGGCCGAGCTGCGGATCGCGCCCCCGGCCACCATCCCGAACAGGTTCTGCATGAAGAACGCCAGTTGCAGCACGGTGTGGTCGACCGCGGAGTTGACCAGCAGCGCGTTCGCGTCGCCCTGCCAGACACCGTGTCGCAGTGGCGACTCCCGGCCGGCGTCCAGCACCGACAGCTTCACCACGTGCCGCACGTCGGCGCGTACCGCCGCGTCGATCGCGTTGCGCTCCTGGGTGAGCTGCCCCCGGCTGGTCGCGGTCAGCACGAACACCCGCTCCACCCCGGCCAGCGCGGCGTCCAGGTCCGCCGCCCGGTTCAGGTCGCCGGCGACCAGATCCGCGGCGTCCCCGAGCTTCGCCCGGGCCCGCTCGACGTCGCGGACCAGGGCCCGGGGCCGGACGCCGGACGCGGCGAGCAGCCGGACCAGCTCCGACCCGACCCGGCCGGTGGCCCCGGTGACCAGGATCGTCCCGCTCATGCCGACTCCTGGTGGTTCTCGACGGTGACGTCCCTCTCCGGCAGCTCGCCGGTGAGCAGGTACCGGGTGGTCAGCTCGTTGACCACCGGGTGCCCGCCGAACGGGAAGAGCTTGTGGCACGCCGTGTCGGCGGCGAGCACCAGCCGGCTGTTCTCCGGCAGCAGCTCGCGCAGCCGCCACGCCCCGACCGCCCGGGTGAAGATGTCCGCCTCGGACTGCACGAGCAGGATCGAGCGGGCGCTGTTCCCCGGCCCGATCTCGGTCAGCGGCTCCACCGGGGAGGTCGGCCAGAACGCGCCGGCCTTCACCGAGGCCAGGGTCCGCCCGATGAACGGCAGCTCCGCGCCCACACTCGCCATCTCGGCCTCGTACCGGTCGAGGTCGCGCGGCCAGCTCGACTCCCCGCAGAGGATGGCGAGCTGCCCGGCCGGAGTGCTGTCCTGGCGCTGGTTGACCAGCCCCATCAGCTCGCCGACCGCCGGGCCGGGCACCGGCTCGCCGTGCACCGCGGCCTTCAGCACCGCGCCCAGCAGCGGGTACGTGCGGTCGGCGGTCAGCATCACCACCGTGAAGAACTCCAGCGCGAACCGGTCCAGCGGCATCGGCAGTCCGGGCACGGCCAGCGGCTCCCGCCCGGCCCGGTCCAGCAGCTCGTCGTAGCGGGACCGGACCGTCGCCGCGGTGTCACCCAGACGCAGCTCGCCGTCGCGCGCCGCGGCCCAGCCGCACCAGCGGTTCACCGCCGCCTCGGTGCTCGCCGCGACGTTGAGGAAGAGCCCGCGCCAGGGCCAGTCGGGGCTGAGCACGCTGTCCAGCACCACCCGGTCGGCCCGCTCGCCGAACAGCTGGGTGTAGACCGCGCCCAGGTACGTCCCGTACGACCAGCCGAGGTAGGAGATCTTCTCCTCGCCGAGGGCGGCGCGGACGACGTCCATGTCCCGGGCCACGTTGCGGGTGCTGGCGTACGGCAGCAGGTCCAGTGCGACGTCGGCGACCTTGGCGGCCACCTTGGACTGGAACCGGATCTCCTCGGTGATGCTCTGCGGCCGGTGGAATACCCAGAGCCGCTCCTCGGGCGTCCAGTCCACCTCGATGGGGTGGCTGTCGCCGCTGAACCGGTGGTCGAAGGCGACCAGGTCGAACCGGTCCAGTACCTCGGCGGGGAGCGCCCCGACGAGCTGCCCGATCAGCGGGATGCCCCGGTTGCCGGGGTCGTCGGGCGCGATCATCAGCACCCCGATCCGCCGCCCGGGGTCGCCGGCGGGCCGGCGGGCCACGGCGATCTCGATGGTGCGCCCGGCGGGGTCGCGGTAGTCGAGCGGGACGGTGACCCGGGTGGTCTCCGTTCCCGCCTCGCCCTCGGCCGGCTGCCAGGTCAGCCGCTGCCGGTGGTAGCCGGCCAGGTCGCCCCCGGCCGGCCCGTCGCTGGTCGGGGTGCTCAGAACATCGGCGGACATGTGACGTTCTCCCTTCGTCGCCGCGGCTGGCCGGTCAGGCCCGGAGCTCGTAGAGGGTGTTGAACGGGCTGGGCTCCATCAGCTTCTCGACGCTCGTGAAGCCGGCCTCCTCGCACAGCCGGTGCAGCAGCGCCGGCGGCAGCCCCATCAGTCCGGCCGGATCGGCGGCGCCGGCCGCGAGGCCCTGCGGCACGTGCTGGAGGGTGCTGATCGCGTAGAGCATGCTGCTCACCGGGCCGGCGCCGGCCAGCGGCACGTCCTCGCCGTTGGTGGCCAGGAGCAGGAACACCCCGTGCGACTGGAGGGAGTCGTGGATCCGGCGCAGCAGCGCGGCCGGGTCGGGCGCCTCGTGCAGCACGTCGATCGCCAGCACCAGCGCCAGCCCGTCGTCGAGGTCCTCGGCCGGGTCGGCGGTGCTGAACCGGATCCGGTCCGCCACGCCGGCCGCGGCCGCCTCGGCGCGGGCCCGGCGGACGTTGATCTCGACCGGGTCGTACCCGACGAGTTGCAGCTTCGGGAAGGCCTGGGCGAGCAGGATCAGCGCCCGGCCGTCGCCGCAGTGCACCTGCGCCACCCGCCCGCCGACGGTGAGCTGCTCGGTGAGCCCGTCCACCGCGACCACCCACTGCGGGACGAGCACCTTGCCGAGGCGGTTGGCGTCCTTGTGCCAGATGGTCTCGAACAGCTCCGCCGGGTACTCCTCGGGGTGCAGGCCGGAGCCGGTGCGGAAGCCCTCGATCACACCGTCCAGCACCGCCGACAGCGCCGGCATGAGCCGGGCCATGTCCCCCATGTAGAACGGCCCGTTCTCGTCGCCGAGCGCGGCGGCCGGGCCGGGCGGCAGGGCGTACCGGCCCTCGGCGTCCCGGGTGAGGTAGCCGGCGCTGGCCAGGGCCAGCGCCCACTCGCGGACGTACCGCTCGTGGTTGCCGGTCCGGCGGGCGAGTTCCCCGGCGGTGGCCGGCCCCGAGCGGGCCAGATCGGCGAAGAGGCCGAGCCGGCTGCCGAGGGCGCACATGACGACCACGCCGGCCGCCGACACGTCGCCGACGAAGCGCTGCATGAAGGCCATCAGCGCGGACATGTCCAACTGCCCCGGCGGGCCGGGCGGCTGCTGGGCTTCGGAGGTCAGGGTGGGCTGGTTCACGGTGATCACCTCGGAGGGGACGGGGCTCGTGGCCGGTCGGTCGGGGGCGGGCGGGTCACCAGTGCACGGGGATCTCGCCCGGGGTCCGGAACGCGGGCACCGGCAGCCACTGGAGCTGGTCCTCGGGCACCGCCAGCCGCAGGCTCGGGAAGTCCCGGGCCAGGCCGCCGAGCAGCGCGGTCAACTCCATCCGGCCGACCGGGGCGCCGAGGCAGTGGTGGATGCCCTGGGCGAAGGTCAGGTGCGGGTTGCGCCGCCGCGCCAGGTCGATCCGGTCCGCGTCGGGGAAGACCGACTCGTCGAAGTTGGCGGCGTTGAACGAGGGGATCACCGGGTCGCCGGCCGGGATGGTCACGCCGGACAGCTCCACGTCGGCCACGGCGATCCGCACCGAGCCGAGGCCGCCACCGGCGGACTGGGAGTGCCGGAGCAGCTCCTCGACGGCGCTGGGCACCAGCTCCGGCTCCGCGTGCAGGGCCGGCAGCCGGGCGGGGTCGCGCAGCAGGTTGAGCACCAGGTGCACGATCTCCGCGGTGACCGGCTGGTCGCCCGCGCCGATCAGGTCGAAGACCAGCGCGACCAGTTCGTGGTCGGCGAGCTGGTCGTCGCCGGTCGGGGCCACGAGGTCGCTGAGCACGTCCTCGGCCGGTTCCTTGCGCCGGCTACCGATCAACGCGGCCAGGTACTGCTGGAGGCCGCCCATCGCCGCCATCTGCTCGTCGGGCGGGACGGCGCCGAAGCTGAACGCGGTGCGGATCCAGCCGGCGAACGGCTCGTACTCGTCGTCCGGTACGCCGAGCACGGCGGCGACCACCGCCAGCGGCAGCGGCCGGGCCACCGTGGCGAGCAGGTCGGCCGGCTGGTCCGCCGCCGCCAGCCGGTCCAGGTGGGCCGCGACGACCCGGTCGACCCGGGGTCGCAGCCGGGCCAGCCGGGCCGGGTCGAACGCCCGGGCGGCCAGCCGGCGGACCCGGGTGTGGTCCGGCGGGTCGAGGTAGAACAGCGACGGCAACGGTGGGATGGGGGCGAGCCTGGGCGCGTCCGGGCCGGTCAGCGCGCGGCGGCTGAACCGCTCGTCGCCGAGCACGGTGAGCACGTCGGCGTGCCGGGTGACCAGCCAGGCCCGGTCACCGGTGGGCAGGACGACCTGGGTGACCGGCTCGTCGGCCCGGAGCCGGGCGTACTCCGGCGGCGGCAGGCAGGGGTCGTCCTGGGGGAACGGGAAGGTGGCGTGGCGCGTGCCGGTCGCGTCGGACTGGGTGCTCATGCTGCGGCCTCCATGGTCGGATCGGTTTCTGGCCCCGCCGGATCACCAGGTGACCGGCAGCGCCCGCAGACCTCGGACGAATCCCTCCGTGCTCCAGGCCAGCTCCGCCTCGGGTACGGCCAGCGCCAGCTCCGGGAACCGGTCGAGCAGCCGCCGGACCAGCTCCTGGAGCTCGAGGCGGGCGAGCTGCGAGCCGAGACAGGCATGGATGCCGTGGCCGAAGGCGAGGTGCAGGTTCGACTCCCGGTCGAGGTCCAGCTCGTCGGGGTGGTCGAAGGCCCGGGGGTCGTGGTTGGCGACCGAGGAGAACGGGAAGACCGTTTCCCCGGCCCGGATCAGCACGTCACCGAGTTGCACGTCCTCGGTGGCCACCCGGGGGAAGACCCCCTGCGCGGTCTGCACCGGGATGTAGCGGAGCAGCTCCTCCACCGCGGCGGGCACCGCCTCCGGGCGCTTGCGCAGCTCGGCCAGCTCGTCGGGGTGGGTCAGCAGGGTGTAGACCAGGTTGCCGACCTGCTTCTCCGCTGTCTCGTGCCCGACCACCAGCAGGGTCACCCCGAGGAAGACCAGCTCGTCCTCGCTGAGCCGGTCGGTGCCGTCCCGGGCCGTCACCAGCTCGCTGAGCAGGTCGTCGGTGGGGCGTACCCGGCGCTGCGCGACCAGCCCGGCGATGTAGCGGGAGAGGTGGCCGAGCGCCTCGGCGGTCTCCTCCCGGGTCCGGGTGAAGATCGACATGGCGGTCTCGGACCAGGCGTCGAACTGCGCCCGGTCCTCCTCGGGGACGCCCAGGATCAGGCAGATCACCCGGAGCGGCAGCCGGGCCGCCACCAGCGACATCAGGTCCGCCGGTGCGCCGGCCCGCTCGACGTCGTCGAGCAGCAGGTCGACGTGCCGGCCGATCTCCGGCCGCAGCTGCTCGACCCGGCGCTGGGAGAACGGCTTCGCCACCAGCCGGCGGATCCGGGTGTGGTCGGGCGGATCCATGCTGAGCAGGGACACCTGCGTCATCGGCTGGGGGAACATCCGGGGCAGGTCGGCGCCGAGGATTTTGGCCCGGCTGAACCGGCGGTCGGCCAGCACGGTCCGGTTCGCCGCGTGGTCCAGCACCAGCCACGCCTCGCCGCCGTACGGGAGGGTCACCCGGGAGACCGGCCGCTCGTGCAGGAGCTGCCGGTACCGCTGGTCGATGGTCAGGCCGACGTCCCGGGTGAACGGGTACGCGGGGGCCGGGTCGTCACTGCTCACGAGGCCACCTGCCGTTCCGGCGCGATGCGGGCGGGGACACCGCTTTCGAGATCAGCGGCGTACGGCCACGCTATGCGTCGGCGACGGGAGGAGGCTTCCTCCACCTTGCTGCGGCGGGCGGGGCCCGCCGGAGGGTCAGGACTCCTGCTCCAGCACGGTGAGCATGGACCGCACCACGGAGGAGCGCCATCCGCTGCCCATGGTGCGGTGGGCGACCGCCTGGAACGGGCTGTCGAGGTCGAAGCCGGAGTGCTCCATCAGCATCCGGGTGCCCCGGCCCTCGGGCTCCAGCCGCCAGGTGACGACCGAGTCGAGGCCGCTGCCGCTGCGGTCCGCCCAGGTGATCTGGAGCAGCCGTTCCGGCTCGACGGCGAGGACCTCGCAGTGGATGGTGCCGGCGAAGTGCAGCGCCGGCATCGGCTTGGCCTGGAAGGTGAACTGGTGACCGACCACCGGCTTGAAGTCGTTGGGCATCAGCCAACGGGCCATCAGATCGGGATCGACCAGGATCCGCCACACCTGTGCCGGCGGGTACGGCAGGAACTGGTCGACTTCGATCTTGTCGGGTTCGGTCACACCGGATTCCCCTCGGTCGCGGACTCCTCGGCGACCAGCGCGGCGAAGTCGCTCATCCGCTCGCGCCAGAACCGCTCGTAGGGGGTGAGCCAGTCGCGCAGGTCCATCAGCGGCTCCGGCTCCAGCCGGTAGAGCCGCTTGCGGCCGCTGCGGCGCTCGGTCACCAGGCCGGCGTCGCGGAGCACCTTGAGGTGCTCGGAGACGCTGGGCCGGCGCATGTCGAACGAGGCGGCCAGATCCTGCACCGACTGCGGCCCGCCGTCGCGCAGCAGCCGGATGAGGTCTCGCCGCACCGGGCTGGCGAGCGCCGCGAAGACGTCCACTCCCGTGGCGGAGGACATGGCTCAGCCGCCGGATTCGCGGGTCACGAGGACGAAGCCGTTGCCGTCGGGGTCGACGAAGGTGGCGTCGCGGCCCCACGGCCGGTCGTGCGGGCCGTCGACCGCCACGCCCGCGGCGCGCAGGCGCGCGCAGTCGGCGTCGAGGTCGTTGGTCTCCAACTGGACTCCCTGGAGGTCACCTGGCCCGAAACCGGTGCGACCCGGCACCAGAACGATACCAGTGGCGCCCTTTTCCGGACCCACCTGCAACCAGCGCATCGGCCCCATGGTCAGGTCCTGCACGACCGTCAACCCCAGCACGTCGGCGTAGAACGCCTTCGCCCGGTCCTGGTCCGACACGGAGACCGTGATGAGCCTGATCTGGGTGATGGTCATGGACAGGACGATAGGTAGGAGATTTCCTACCTGTCAACCGAGTGACGAGACTATGGCATCGGGTGAGAAACACGACGGCGGTCCGTGCCGTGCCACCCTGGGACGGGCGGCACGGCACGGACCATCGCGCGGGAGTCGCCGGTCAGCGGCTCCGGTAGCGGGCGATGGCCAGGCCCGCGAAGACCACGATCAGGGCGATGATCCAGATCAGCGACCGGGTGACGTAGTAGCCGGTGCTGTGGCCGAGCAGCGCCTCGGCGGGGGCGCCCTGGGTGAGGGTGCGGACCGCGTTGACCACCACCGTCACCGGCTGGTGCTCGGTGAACGCCTGGAGCCAGCCCGGCATGCTGGAGGTCGGCACGAAGGCGCTGGACGCGAAGCTGATCGGCATCACGATGAACGAGATGCCCTGCGCCGCCTGGACGCTGCCGGCCAGCAGCCCGACCGCCACGAAGATCCAGACGAAGGCGAACCCGAAGAGCACCAGGAGGCCCAGCGCGCCGAGCGCGGAGCCCCAGTCGGTGTGCACCCGCATCCCCACCGCGAAGGCGATCGCGATGGTCGGGATGAGCACCGCGACGGTCATGGCGAGGTCGGCCAGGACCCGGCCGGTGAGCACGGCGCTGCGCGGCATGGGCAGCGACCGCAGCCGGTCGAAGAGGCCGCCGACGTGGTCCTCGGCCACGCCGAGCGCGGTGCCGATGGTGGCGAACATGATGCCCACGGTGAGCAGCCCGGGCGCCATGAAGTCGACGTAGCGCATCGTGCCGGTGCCGATCGCGCCGCCGAACACGTACCGGAAGATCAGCAGGAACGCCACCGACTGCACGATGCGCAGGATCAGCAGTTGGGGCGTACGCCGGTAGATGCGCAGGGCACGACCGGTGAGCACGCCGACGCTGGGCAGCAGGCGGGCGTTGTTGGCCGGGTGCGGCGCGGCCACGGCGGTCATCGGGAACTCCTCGACACGGTCTCGGGCTCGATGCCCGTGGGGGATTCGGGCGACCGCGGCTCGGCGCCGCGGGACTCGCCCGCCGGGGTCGACCCGGTCAGCGACAGGAACACCTCGTCGAGCGTGGGCCGGCGCAGGGCCACGTCCTCGACGTGTACGCCCAGCTCGCTGACCTCCTGCAACGCCTCGCGGAGCCGCTCCGGGCCGGAGTCGACCGCCACCGAGGCCATCAGCGAGCCGTGGTCGACGACCGGCGTCTCGGCACCGATCCGGGTCAACGCCCGCATGGCCGGATCAAGATCCTCCCGGTCGCGGACGTGGATCTCCACGATGTCGCGGCCGGCCCGGCTCTTCAGCTCCTTGGCCGTGCCGGAGGCGATCACCTGCCCGTGGTCGATGATCAGGATGGTGTTGGCGAGCCGGTCCGCCTCCTCCAGGTACTGCGTGGTGAGCAGCACGTCGGTGCCCTCGGTGGTGAGCGCCCGGATGGTGTCCCACAGCTCGATCCGGCTCTGCGGGTCGAGCCCGGTGGTGGGCTCGTCGAGCAGCAGCACCTGCGGGCGGCCGACCAGGCTGGCGCCCAGGTCGAGCCGGCGCCGCATGCCGCCGGAGTAGGTGCGGACCAGCCGGTCGCCGGCCTCGCCGAGGCGCAGCCGCTCCAGCGTCTCCTCGGCGCGGGCCCGGGCGGTACGCCGGTCCTGGCCGAACAGCCGGGCGATCATCTGGAGGTTCTCCCGCCCGGTCAGCGCGGGCTCGACCGTGGCGTGCTGCCCGGCGAGGCCGATGAGCTGGCGGACCCGGGCCGGTTCGGCGGTCACGTCGATGCCGCAGACCCGCAGCGTGCCGCCGTCCGGCCGGGCGAGCGTGGAGATCATACGCAGGAAGGTGGTCTTACCGGCCCCGTTGGGGCCGAGGATCGCGGCGACCTGGCCGGACTCCAGGCGCACGTCGAGCCCGTTGAGGGCGACGACCTTGCCGAAGGACTTGCTGAGGCCCACGGCCTCGATCATCAATGACATGACACTCTCTCAACTGAGGACCGGGGGTCCGTCGGGCCGTGCCGGCTCGGGCCCCGACCCCGGGGGGAGAGGTCGGGGCGGCCGAACCGGAGCGCGTCGACCTACTGGCCGCCGGGCGCCGACATGAGGACGAAGGCGTTGCCGTCCGGGTCGGAGAAGTTCGCGTCACGACCCCATGGGCGGGCGTTCGGCCCGTCCACCTTGACGCCGGCGGCGCGCAGGCTCTCGCAGTCGCCGTCGAGGTCGTCGGTGAAGAGCTGAACGCCCTTGAGGCCGCCCACGGGCACACCCAGCACGCTCGGCAGCAGCGCGAAGCTGACCGGCGATCCCTTGGGCGCCACCTCGAGCCAGCGCATGGGCCCCATCTGGGAGTCCTGCGACACCTCGAAGCCGAGCTGCTCGACGTAGAACTGCTTGGCGGCGTCCTGGTCGGACACGGGCACGGTGATCAACTTGATTCCCTTGATGCTCATGACGACGACGATAGGTAGGGAACTTCCTACCTGTCAAGCAGGTCCGCGGGTGTCGCGCCCGCCTTACGCAGCGCCGCGAGCACGAACGACGGGGTCACCGACTGCTGGGTGATCTCGATGCCCAACGCGTCGGAGAGCGCGTTGGTGATGGCCGGCGGCGCGCAGATGGCACCTCCCTCACCGACCCCCCGGTAATCCGGCGGGCCGGCCCCGGGCTCCGGGCCGAGGTGCACGATCTCGATCGGCGGCACGTCCGCCGCGGTGGGCAGCAGGTAGTCGCGGAGCGTGTCGGAGAGCGGCCGGGCCGCCTCGTCGTAGTGCAGCCGCTCGTGGAGCACCCCGCCCAGTCCCTGAGCCGTGCCGCCGCGGATCTGCCCCTCCACCACGGCCGGATTGATCATCGAGCCGCAGTCCTCGACCACCAGGTAGCGGGTGATCTCGACCTGCCCGGTGCCCGGGTCCACCCGTACCCAGCAGCAGTGGGTGGCCTGGGCGAATCCACCGTCCGCCCCGTCGTAGGTGGCGGTGGCCGCCAGCTCGGTCGGCGTGTCCGGGGGCAGGTAGGCCGGGGCCAGGGAGACCATGCCGGCGAGCTGCACCATGGTCAGCCCGGTCGCCGGCCGCTCCCGTACGCAGACCCGGCCGCCGGCCAGCTCCAGCTCCTCCGGTGGGGCGCCGAGCATCCCGCTGGCGAGGCGGAGCACCTGGTCGCGTACCGCCCGGGCGGCCCGGGTCGCCGCGCCGCTGCCGAAGGTGGCGGCCCGGCTCCCGCCGGTGCCCACCATGCTGAACGGGGTGGCGTCGGTGTCCCCGTGCACCACCCGCACGGCGGTGTACGGCAGCCCGAACTCGGCAGCCACCACCTGGGCGAGCGTGGTCTCGTGCCCCTGCCCGTGCGGGATCTGCGAGGTGAAGAGCGAGACCTCGCCGGTCGGCTCGACGCGGACCCGGGCGGTCTCCTTGCCGCCGCCTGACATGGCGAGGAACTCGGCGCCGCCCGGCGAGGGCTCGATGAAGGTGGCCAGCCCGAAGCCGAGCACCTCGCCCCGCTCCCGGGCGAGCCGCTGCTCGGCCCGGAACCGGGGCAGGTCGGCCAGCTCCAGCGCCCGGTCCAGGGTGGCCGGCGCCCGCGTCCCGTCCAGCCGCCACCCGGCCGCCGTCCGGTACGGCTGCTCGGCCGGGGTGACCAGGTTGCGCCGCCGGATCTCCTCCGGCGCCAGCCCCAGCTCACCGGCGATGATGTCGAGCAGCACCTCCCGCGCCCAGGTCTCCACCGCCCAGGGCCCCCGGTACGCCACGTACGGCCCCTTGTTCGTGCAGACCGTGCTGACCTCGAAGTCGTACGCGGGGACCCGGTAGGGGCCGGGGATCAGCAGCCGCAGCGCCAGGGTGAAGAACGCCGGGTTCATCGGGATGACCGAGTACGCCCCGATGTCCATGACCAGCCTCGCCCGCAGCCCGAGCAGGGTGCCGTCCGCCCGGACCGCCGCCTCCAGGTGCAGCGACTCGTCCCGGGCGTGCCCGCCGACCAGCAGGTTCTCCCGGCGGTCCTCGATCCACCGCACCGGCCGGCCGGTCCGTACGGCCGCCGCGCAGACCAGCAGGTCCTCCCGGGTGATCCCCCACTTCGACCCGAACGAGCCACCCATGTCCGGCACCACCACCCGCACCCGGTGCGGCGGCAGCCGCAGGTGCGCGGCGAGCACCATCCGCATCAGGTGCGGCGCGTGCGCGCTGGCGTGGTACGTCAACTCGCCGCCGGCCGGCTCGTACGCGGCCAGCCCGCCCCGGGTCTCCAGCGGGGCGGCCATGTACCGGTGCTGCCGCAGGGTCCGGCCGATCACCCGGTCCGCCTGGCGGAAGGCGCCGTCGACGTCGCCGTACCGGGCGGTGTCGTGGTACGGCACGTTGCCGGGCGCCACGTCGTACAGGGCCGGGGCGGCCGGGTCGAGGGCGGTCGCCACGTCCGGCAAGGGGGGCAGCTCGTCGTACCGGACCTCGATCAGCTCCAGCGCGTCCTCGGCCAGGTAGCGGCTCTCCGCCACCACCATGGCCACCGGGTCGCCGACCAGCCGGACCCGGTCGTCGGCGAGCGCGGTGTGCACGAGCTGGGTCATCCCGGGGATCGAGGCGTCGAAGCTGACCGGTCCGAGCGTCCCGGCGAGGTCCGCCGCGGTGAAGACGGCGACCACCCCGGGGGCGGTCCGGGCGGCCGAGGCGTCCACGGTGATCCGGGCGTGCGGGACGGTGCTGCGCAGGAACGCCGCGTGCGCCAGGTGCGGGGCGGTCAGGTCGGCCACGTACCGGCCCCGGCCGGTGAGCAGGCGCGGGTCCTCGATCCGCCGGGCCGGGCTGCCGATCCGGCCCTCCTCGGGTCCGCCGCTCATCGCGCCGCTCCTTCCGGCGCGGCCGGCCGGCGCCGCTCCGCCGCGGCGAGCCGGACCGCGGCCACGATGCTCTGGTAGCCGGTGCAGCGGCAGATGTTGCCGGCGAGCGCGGCCCGGACGCCGGCGTCGTCCGGGTCCGGGTCGTCGGCGAGCAACCCGTGCGCGGCGAGCAGCATGCCCGGGGTGCAGAAGCCGCACTGGAGGGCGTGGCACCGGCGGAAGGCGTCCTGCACCGGATCCAGCTCGCCCGGGGCGGCCAGCCCCTCGACCGTGGTGATCTCGTGGCCCCGGGCCTGCACGGCGAAGAGCAGGCAGGCGTAGACCGGCTCGCCGTCGAGCAGCACCGTGCAGGCGCCGCAGGCGCCCTGCTCGCAGCCGACGTGCGTACCGGTCAGCCCGAGATCCTCGCGGAGGAAGTCGGCCAGCGTCCGGCGCGGCTCGACCCGCCCCGCCCGGCGTACCCCGTTCACCAGCAGCTCGACGGACTCCATGCGTCGCTCCCCAGGTCAGTGTGTCGGTCGGGCCCGGCGCGCCGCGTCGGACAGCGCCCGCCGGACCAGGGTCACCAGGACCTCGCGGCGGTACCCGGCGTCGGCCTGCACGTCACCGGCCGGCTCGACCTCACCGGCGGCGCCGGCCGCGGCCTCGGCGATCGCCTCGGCGTCGAGCGGTCCGCCGCGCAGCGCCCGCTCCACGCCGGGCAGGCGGCG
>NZ_MUYZ01000108.1:0-19386 GCF_003013775.1 Micromonospora sp. MH33 | reverse complement strand
CTTCGCGTTGCCGCCGGGCGTCGCCGGGCGGGGCGGCGCCTCGTTGTGGTGGGTGCGGTTGCGGATCCGCCGCCCCTCGCCGCGCACCGCGAGACCGCGCGTCCCGTCGGCGGCGGCCCGTGGAGCGGGCTCCAGGCGCTCGTTGACGGGTGTTCGCTGGGTCGGGCCGGTCACCCCGGCCGGCCGCTCCGCGTAACCGAAGGTGGTCACCGCGCCTCCCCGATCCAGGCGGGGCACGGCCGCACCGGCCGCCGCGGCGTCGCGGCCGGACCGGGTACGCCCCGGCCGGGCGCGGCGGTTCCGGGACCTGCCGACGGGCGGCAGGCTCCCTTGAGGTGCTGGTCCAATGCGCTCACAGGCACGGGGGCCTCCTCGGGCTGAGGGGTGTCGACTCACGGCAAATGGGGTGAGCCGACCCGAGTGATGATAGGGCCAACGTCACCCGCGCGTGGCAAGTCCGTTACACAGGGCGGAAGTATTTCCGGTCCCGTCGCACAAATGGCGGACCCCTTGTCCGTCGCGTGGAGTTGACTTTCGCGTCGCTACCTGATCCGGAGTGGAAAGTCCTGGTCAGAGCCAATTTTGTTGCGCCCTCGGCGTGTCGCGGCGGTGACCCGGCCGGGCGGTTCCGGCTGTCCGGACGACCCCGTCGGCCAGCCGGTGGAGGACCCCTTCCCGCCTTCGGGACATCCCTCCTGGCGGGGTGGACAGTCCCGTCGAGGGGACCGTGGCCCGGCGTGTCCGGTCGGGCCGGCCGGTTGCCCGCCACGCGGCAACCCCGGCGTTCGGACGTGGCCGGGCGGACGCGGCTGTGCCAGACTCAGCCACCGTGCAGGACGCAGCCCACAGCTCCGCGCCGAACCTCGCCGACCGGCTCCACCGGGCGGCCGCCGTCGACGGTGACCGTCCCGCGCTGCACTGGCGCGACCGGACGCTGACCTGGTCGGCTCTGGACGCCTCGGTGACCGCGACCGCCCGCGCGCTGGCCACGGCGGTGCCACCGTCCGCTCCGGACGGCCCTCCGCCCCGGGTGGCGATCGCCTTCGGCAACACCCCGGACTTCGTGGTCACCTACCTGGCCGTGCTCCGGGCCGGCCTGGTGGCGGTGCCGGTCAACCCGGGCTTCACCGCCCGGGAGCTGCGGCACGTGCTCGCCGACTCCGGGGCCGCCGTGCTGGTCGGCGCGGCCCAGGTGGTCGACCGGGTGCCCACCGGCGAACTGGCCGCGCTCACCGCGGTGCACACCGCCCCGCCGGCCACCGACGGTGACGGGGCGGCCGGCTTCCCGGCCCGGGGCGGGGACGACCTCGCCGTCCTGCTCTACACCTCCGGCACCGAGGGCCGGCCCAAGGGGGCCATGCTGTCGCACCGGGCCCTGGCCGCCAACCACGCCCAGGTCGACCGGATCGACCCGCCCGTGGTCGGCCCCGACGACACCGTGCTGCTCGCCCTGCCGCTCTTCCACGCGTACGGGTTGAACTCCGGGCTGGGGGCCGTGGTGCACCACGGCGCGACCGGGGTGCTGGTCGACGAGCCGGGCCCGACCGGGGCGCTCGACGAGATCGCCCGGCACCGGGTCAGCGTGCTGGTGGGCGTACCGTCGATGTTCCTGGCCTGGGCCGACGCGGCGGGCGACCACCCCGGGGCGCTGGACTCGGTGCGGGTCGCGGTGTGCGGCGCGGCACCGCTGCCGCCGGCCGCCGGGGCGCGCTTCACCGGGGTCACCGGGCATCCGGTGCACGTCGGGTACGGGCTCACCGAGACCGCCCCGGTGCTCACCTCCACCCTGGTCGGCGGCGAGCCCAAGCCGGGCTCCATCGGCCGTCCGCTGCCCGGCGTCGAGCTGCGCCTGGTCGGGTCGGACGGCGCGGAGCTGTGGCGCGACGGGGTGCCCACGGCCGAGGAGGACGCCGACGAGCTGCACCTCTCCGACGACCCGGCGGGCACCGACCCGGGGCAGATCGTGGTGCGCGGCGACAACCTCTTCGACGGCTACTGGCCGGACGGGCGCGGCGGCCCCGACCCGGACGGCTGGTGGCCCACCGGCGACGTGGCGTACGCCGACGAGGACGGCGACCTCTTCCTGGTCGACCGGCTCGGCGAGCTGATCCTGGTCAACGGCTTCAACGTCTACCCGCACGAGGTGGAGCTGGTGCTCCAGGGGCACCCCGGGGTGGCCGAGTCGGCCGTCCTGGGTATGCCGCACCCGCGGACCGGCGAGACTGTCCGGGCGTACGTGGTGCGGTCGGCCGGCTCGACGGTGACGACGGAGGAGCTGCTCGGCCACTGCGCGCGTAACCTGGCCCGGTTCAAGTGCCCGACCGCCGTCGAGTTCGTCGACCGCCTGCCCCACTCGGCGATCGGCAAGGTACGCAAGACCGAGCTCCGCCCGGCGGCGCCCCCGGTGCCCGCGCCCGCGCCGCCGACCGAGATCCGCACGGAGGTATCCGATGTCCAGTGACGCCCGGCTCACCCTGATCACCCGGCCCGGCTGCCACCTCTGCGAGGACGCGAAGGAGGCGCTCGACCGGGTGGTGGCGGTGACCGGCGACCGCTGGATCGAGAAGGACGTGACGGGCGACCTGGAGCTGGAACGGGAGTACGGCGACCGGCTGCCGGTGGTGCTGCTCGACGGCAAGGAGCACGGCTACTGGCGGGTCGAGGAGGAGCGGCTGCTGCGGGACCTCACCACCCCCCAGCTCTGAGCCGCCCCTTACAGTGCAGCGATGACCGCTGCGCGCCGCCACCTGGTGTGGGACTGGAACGGAACCCTCCTCGACGACCTCGACCTGGTGGTGCGGGCCACCAACGTCGCCTTCGCCAGCGCCGGCGGTCCGGTGGTCACCGCCGACGAGCACCGGGTCCGGTTCCGCCGCCCGATCGCCGACTACTACGCCGAGATGCTCGGCCAGGCGATCGACGACGAGGCGTTCGGCCGGCTCGACCGGATCTTCCACGAGGCGTACCGGGCCGGGTTGACCAGCTGCGCGCTGGCCGCCGACGCCACCGCCGCGATCGCTGCCTGGCCGGGCAGCCAGTCGCTGCTGTCCATGTGGTTCCACGACGAGCTGGTGCCCACGGTGCACACGTACGGGCTGACCCCGCACTTCACCCGGGTGGACGGGCTGCGCGCCGCGGTCGGCGGCGGCCCGAAGGCGGAGTGGCTGGAGAAGCACCTCGCCGAGCTGGGCCTCGACGGCCGCGAGGTGGTGCTGATCGGCGACTCCCTGGACGACGCCGACGCCGCCGCCTCGGTGGGTGCCGCCTGCGTCCTCTACACCGGTGGTCTCTCCGACCCCGCCCGCCTCCGCACCTCCGCCCAGCCGGTGGCCGACACCCTCACCCAGGCGGTCACCCTCGCCCAGGCGTGCTGATCGACGCCGGGCGCCTCAGGCGCGGAGGTGGGTGAGGACGGCCAGGACCCGGCGGTGGTGGTTGGTGGCGTCGGGGGGCAGGTCGAGCTTGGTGAAGATGTTGCGGACGTGCTTCTCGACGGCGCCGTCGCTGACCACCAGGGCACGGGCGATGGCGGTGTTGGAACGGCCCTCGGCCATCAGGGCGAGCACCTCGCGTTCGCGGGGGGTCAGCTCGGCCAGCGGGTCGTTCCGGCGGCGCCGGACCAGCAGCTGGCTGATCACCTCCGGGTCCAGCACGGTGCCGCCGGCGGCGACCCGGGCAAGCGCGTCCAGGAACTCGTCGATCGCGGCCACCCGGTCCTTGAGCAGGTAGCCGATCCCGCCCCCGCCGGCCCCGCCGCCGGTGGTGGCGAGCAGGTCGTCGGCGTACGACACCTCGACGTACTGGGAGAGCACAAGGACCGGCGTACGCGGCACCCGCCGGCGCGCCTCGACGGCCGCCCGCAGCCCCTCGTCGGTGTGCGACGGCGGCATCCGCACGTCCACCACCGCGACGTCCGGTCGGTGCGCCACCACGGCCTCGACCAGGGCGTCCCCGTCACCGACGGCGGCCACCACCTCGTGCCCCGACTCGGTCAGCAGCCGGACCAGCCCCTCCCGGAGCAGCACGGCGTCGTCCGCGATCACTATCCGCATGGGTCCGGTGTCTACCACGTCCTGGACCCACAGCGCGTCCGTCACCGGGGGAGTTCCGCGTGGATCCGGGTCGGCCCGCCGGTCGGGCTGGCCACCTCCAGGGTCCCGCCGGCGGCCCGGACCCGGTCGGCGATGCCGCTCAGCCCGTGGCCCTTGGCCAGGTGGGCGCCGCCGATCCCGTCGTCGGCCACGGTGATCTCCAGCCGGCCGACCTTCCGGGTCACCTCGACGCGGCAGGCGGCGGCCCGGCTGTGCTTGGCGACGTTGGTCAGCGCCTCGGCGACCACGAAGTACGCGGTGCTCTCCAGCGCCGGGTCGAGCCGTCCGTCGGCGGTGCCCAGCTCGTCGTCGATCACCAGTTCGGTGGGGACCAGGGCGCGGGCGGCGAGGGCGGCCAGCGCGCTGGGCAGGCCCCGGTCGACCAGGATCGGCGGGGCGATGCCCCGGGAGAGGGCGCGCAGCTCGTCGAGGGTGTCCCGGGTCTGGCTGACCGCCTCGTCCAGGGTCCGGCGGGCCGCCTCCGGGTCGGCGGCGAGCTGCTGGCGGGCCCGGCTGAGGTCCATGGCGAGGCGGACCAGGCGCTGCTGCGGGCCGTCGTGGATGTCCCGCTCCAGCCGGCGCAGGGCGGAGGCTTCGGCGGATGCGGCGGCCCGCTTCTGCTCCTCCAGCGTGGTGATCCGCTGCCGCATCTCGGCCACCCCGGTGAGCAGCGAGTACGCCAGGGCGGCCTGGATCCGGGCGCAGGCCCGGGCTACCAGGGGCAGCGTGAACAGGGCGAACAGCCCGATCGCGGTGTTCAGGGCGACCCGCGCGCCGGTCCCGTCGCCCATCCCGAGCAGCTGGCTCAGGTCCTGGTCGTCCGGGCCGCGCGGGATGGCCCAGTCGTACGCGCCGTAGAGCGTGCCGGCGGCGGCCAGCGCCCACCAGACCAGCACCACCACGAAGGTGGGCAGGGTCACCAGCAGCCGGACGAAGGCGTGCAGCAGGTCGAGCCAGGACTGCGGGTCGCGCATCGGGGTCAGGACCCGCCGCCAGAAGCCCGCGCCCCGCTCGGGTGCCAGGTAGACCGGGCGGACCCGGGGCTGGCGCAGCACGGCGGGCAGCCGCAGCCGTTCCAGGTCGGCGAGCCCCCGGGCCGCGTACAGGGTGCCGGCGAGGACCGGCAGGCCGAGTGTGGTGACCAGCAGCCCGGCGGTGAGTGAGATCCCGGCCACGGCCAGCACGAAGCCGACCAGCGCCAGCGGGAGGCCGAAGAGCACGTAGCCGGAGTCGCGCAGGAGCTGGCGGACGAGGCCCCGGACGGGTGTGGTGGGGGTGGGCGCGGCGCCCAGCGGTACGGCGGTCATGCTCCGAGGCTATGGGCCGCGGACCGCCCGACCCATCCCGTGCGCGGGCGTCTCCGGGGTGGGGTTCTCCCTACCTCTGCCGGCCATGGCGTGCCCTGCCGGACGTGAGACGCGCCTCTCCCCGACGGTGACACAGCGCTACCGGGCGCGCGCGATTGGTCAGAGAAGTCGGGATTGAGCAATAATCGCCACGCGGCGCCGAGGGAGCTCCGTCTATCGATCTTGTGGGAATGGAGGGGCAGGTGGAGGCGCGTCGCGAGCTATCAAGATCGCGATTTGTGCACCTCTTCACAAGCGCCTACTCTGTAGTTCCGACGCGCCCTGCTAGCACAGCCGGCAATATCGGTCGCCAGCGGGAGTCCCGGAACGACCGGTCACCGTCGCTGGTCGAGGATCGCACCGCACGGAGTCTCATGAGTCAGCACCGTCACCCTGGCGCGCCCGGCCGAGCCGGTGCCGTACCGGCGCTCCCGGAACTGCCCGAGGCGACCGTCGCGCGGCTCCCGGAATACCTCCGTGCCCTGCACGCGATCGCCGAGACCGGCCACGAGACGGTCTCCAGCGAGGGGCTGGCCAACGCCGCCGGGGTCAACTCGGCGAAGCTCCGCAAGGACCTCTCCCACCTCGGCTCGTACGGCACCCGGGGCGTCGGCTACGACGTCGCGCTGCTGATCGAGCAGATCGAGTCGGTGCTCGGGCTCACCCAGTGCCGCTCGGTCGCGCTGGTCGGCGTGGGTAATCTCGGTCACGCCCTGGCCGGCTACGACGGCTTCGCCAGCCGCGGCTTCCGGATCGCCGCCCTCTTTGATGCCGATCGCGCCCGCGTCGGCGAGGAGATCAACGGGCTGGTCGTCCGGCACGTCGACGACCTGGCCCGGGTCGCCGTCGAGGAGTCGATCTCGATCGGCGTGATCGCCACTCCCGCGCCGGCCGCCCAGGCGGTCGCCGATCAGCTCGTGGCGGTCGGCGTGACGAGCATCCTCAACTTCGCGCCCTGCGTACTCTCGGTTCCGGAGGGGGTCGACGTGCGCAAGGTCGACCTCGCGATCGAGCTGCAGATCCTGTCCTTCCACGAGCACCGCAAGGCGTCGCTGACCGCGCTTCCCGGCGGGCTCGCGGCCACCGACACCCAGGAGGCGATCGGCACGTGAAACTGCTCGTCGTCGGCGCGTCCTACCGCACCGCCCCGGTCGCCACGCTGGAGCAGCTGGCGGTCCCGCCCGCGGACCTCACCCGCACTCTGGACCGCCTGCTCGCCCAGCCGTATGTCGCCGAGGCCGTGCTCGTCTCCACCTGCAACCGGGTCGAGGTGTACGCGGCCGTCTCCGGCTTCCACGGCGGCCTCGGGGACATCTGCGCGGTCCTGGCCGAGCAGGCCGGCGCCCCGCCGGCGGCGCTCGCCACCCACCTCTACGTGCACTACGACGCCGCCGCCGTGGACCACGTCTTCCGGGTGGCCACCGGGCTCGACTCGATGGTGGTCGGCGAGGCGCAGATCCTCGGCCAGCTCCGCGACGCGTACCACTCGGCCAGCGGCGCCGACTCCGCCGGGCGCCTGCTGCACGAGCTCATGCAGCAGGCGCTGCGGGTGGGCAAGCGCGCGCACGCCGAGACCAACATCGACCGGGCCGGCCAGAGCGTCGTCACCGCCGCCCTCGACCTGGCCGCCGGCGTGCTCGACGGCGACCTGACCGGCCGGCCCGCCATGGTGGTCGGCGCCGGGGCGATGGGCTCGCTGAGCGTGGCCACCCTCTCCCGGCTGGGCGCCGGCCCGCTCACCGTCACCAACCGGGGCGCCGCGCGGGCCGTCCGGCTGGCCGAGTCGTACGGCGCGGCCGCCGTGCCGATGGCCGAGCTGGTCGACGCGCTCACCACGGTGGACATCGTGGTGGCCGCCACCGCGGCGACCGAACCGGTGCTGACCCGCGACGTGGTGACCCGGGCGCTGGCCCGCCGGGACCCCGCCCGGGGCCCGCTGGTCCTGCTCGACCTGGCCGTCCCGCGCGACGTCGAGGAGGGCGTCGCCGCGCTGCCCGGCGTCGAGGTGATCGACATCGACCGGATGGCGGGGATCCTCGCCGACGGCCCGGCCGCCGCCGACGCCGCCGAGGTGGCCCGGATCGTGGCCGGCGAGGTCGAGGCGTTCCTGAGCTGGCTGCGCGGCGCCGACGTGGCCCCCACCGTGGCGGCCCTGCGCGGGCGCGCCGACGACGTGGTCACCGCCGAGCTGCGCCGGCTCGCCCAGCGCCGCCCCGAGTTCACCGACGACCAGCGCGCCGAGGTCGCCCGCACGGTCCACCGGGTGGTGCAGCGGCTGCTGCACCAGCCGACCGTCCGGGTCCGCCAGCTCGCCGCCGAGCCCGGCGGCGACCAGTACGCCGCCCTGCTGCGCGAGCTGTTCGACCTCGAGGTGCCGCAGACCTCCCCGGTCGACACCGTCCCCGACGTGGTGGAGGCGGAGATCGCCCTGCCGGCCGACACCACCCCGCCCACCGGAGGTGCGCGATGACCGCCCCCCTGCGCCTCGGCACCCGGGGCAGCGCCCTGGCGATGGCCCAGTCCGGCCACGTCGCCGAGGCCCTCACCGCGGCCACCGGCCGCCCGGTCGAGCTGGTCGAGGTGGTGACCGCCGGCGACCGCTCCACGGCCCCGGTGCACCGGCTCGGCGTCGGCGTCTTCGTCTCCGCGCTGCGGGACGCGCTGACCGCCCGGGAGATCGACTTCGCCGTCCACTCGTACAAGGACCTGCCCACCGCGGGGGCGCCCGGCCTGCACATCGCCGCCGTGCCGCTCCGCCAGGACCCGCGGGACGCGCTGGTCGCCAGGAACGGCCGTACCCTCGCCGAGCTGCCGCCCGGCGCGCGGGTGGGCACCGGCGCGCTGCGCCGCATCGCCCAGCTGCACGCGCTCGGCATGCAGCTGGAGGTCACCCCGATCCGGGGCAACGTCGACACCCGCCTCGGCCGGGTGCTCGGCCCCGACGCCGACCTCGACGCCGTCGTGCTGGCCCGGGCGGGGCTCGCCCGCCTCGGCCGGACCGACGTCATCACCGAGACGCTCGATCCGATGCTGATGCTGCCGGCACCCGCCCAGGGCGCGCTGGCCGTGGAGTGCCGGATCGACGACCAGGACCTGGTCGAGCTGCTCGGCGTGCTCGACCACGCACCGTCCCGCGCCGCGGTCGTCGCGGAGCGGGCACTGCTGGCCACCCTGGAGGCCGGGTGCAGCGCACCCGTCGCCGCCTATGCCGTTATCGCCGAGGGTGAGCCGACCAGCTCGCTCGCCGGTGGCGAGGGTGGCGATGAGATCTACCTGCGCGGGGCGGTGATCAGCCCGGACGGTACCCGTGACCTCCGGCTGTCCCGCACCGGAACGCCCGCCGACGCGGCGGAGATCGGCAAGGCACTCGCCGCCGAACTCCTCGAACTCGGCGCCGACTCGATCCTCGGCCAAGAAGGACACGCCGGCCCGGGGACCCAGCAATTTGGGAGCACAGAATGACCCGCACCCGTAAGCCCGTAGGCCGGATCGCGTTCGTCGGGGCCGGTCCCGGCGACCCGGGCCTGCTGACCCGCCGGGCGCTGGACGCCCTGGTCGACGCCGACCAGGTGGTGTACGACCGGGGAGTCCCCGAGTCGCTGCTCGAACACGTCCGCGCCCAGGCCAGGTCCGACGCCGAGTTCAGCCCCGCCGAGGGTGTGCCGGGGGACGTGGCGAAGGTGCTGATCTCCGCGGCCCGGTCCGGCCAGAACGCCGTGCACCTGGTCGCCGGTGACCCGTTCGGCCACGACTCGGTGGTCAAGGAGGTGCAGGCGGTGGCGCGTACCGCCGCGCACTTCGAGGTGGTGCCGGGCGTCGGCCAGGCCGAGGGCGTGGCCACCTACGCCGGCGTGCCGCTGCCGGGGGTGCGCACCGCCGCCGACGTCGAGGACGTCACCACGCTGGACTTCGACGCGCTGGCCGCCGCCGTGGCCCGGGGCTCGCTGGCCATCGCGGTGGACGCCGGTGACCTGGCCGCCATCCGGGACGGCCTGCTGGCCGCCGGCGTGGACGGCACCACCGCCGTCGGGGTGACCGGCGACGGCACCGGCGAGACGCAGTACACCACCACGTCGACCGTGGACTCCTTCGTCGCCGCGGCGCTCGGCTTCACCGGCCGGGTCGTGCTCACCGTCGGGGCGGGCGTCTCCGACCGCGACAAGCTGAGCTGGTGGGAGAACCGGCCGCTGTACGGCTGGAAGGTGCTCGTCCCCCGGACCAAGGAGCAGGCCGGCGCGATGAGCGCGCGGCTGCGCGCGTACGGGGCGATCCCCTGCGAGGTGCCGACCATCGCGGTCGAGCCGCCGCGTACCCCGGCCCAGATGGAGCGGGCGGTCAAGGGCCTGGTCGACGGCCGGTACGCCTGGGTGATCTTCACCTCGGTGAACGCGGTCCGGGCGGTCTGGGAGAAGTTCGCCGAGCACGGCCTGGACGCCCGCCACTTCGGCGGCGTCAAGATCGCCTGCATCGGCGAGGCCACCGCCGAGGCGGTCCGCGCCTTCGGCATCCAGCCGGAGCTGATCCCCTCCGGGGAGCAGTCCTCCGAGGGCCTGCTGGCCGAGTTCTCGCCGCACGACGAGATCCTCGACCCGGTCGGCCGGGTGCTGCTGCCGCGCGCCGACATCGCCACCGAGACCCTGGCCGCCGGGCTCACCGAGCGGGGCTGGGAGGTCGACGACGTGACCGCGTACCGGACCGTCCGGGCCGCGCCGCCGCCGGCCGAGATCCGCGACGCGATCAAGTCGGGCGGGTTCGACGCGGTGCTCTTCACCTCGTCCTCCACCGTCCGGAACCTGGTCGGCATCGCCGGGAAGCCGCACGCGCGTACCGTTGTTGCCGTCATCGGGCCCAAGACGGCGGAGACCGCCACCGAGTTCGGCCTGCGCGTCGACGTGCAGCCGCCGCACGCCTCGGTGCCCGACCTGGTGGAGGCGCTCGCCGCCTACGCCGTCGAGCTGCGCGAGAAGCTCGCCGCCATGCCGGCCAAGCAGCGCCGGGGCTCGAAGGTGCAGGGCCCGACCGCCCTGAGGTTCCGCTGACAGGAGGCCACTCATGTCGTACCCCGAGATCCGGCCCCGCCGGCTGCGGCGCACCGCGGCCATGCGGCGGCTGGTCTCCGAGACCCGCGTCGACCCGGCCGAGCTGGTCGTGCCGATGTTCGTCAAGGAGGGGCTGACCGAGCCGCGGGCCGTGGCGTCGCTCCCGGGGGTGCTCCAGCACTCCCGGGACTCGCTGCGCAAGGCCGCCGTCGAGGCGGTCCAGGCCGGTGTCGGCGGGATCATGCTCTTCGGGGTGCCGGCGTCGCGGGACGAGACCGGGTCGGGCGGCATCGACCCGGAGGGCATCCTCAACGTGGCCATCCGGGACGTGATCGCCGAGATCGGCGACGCCACGGTGGTGATGAGCGACCTCTGCCTGGACGAGTTCACCTCGCACGGGCACTGCGGCCTGCTCACCCCCGACGGCGCCGTGGACAACGACGCCACCCTGTCGGCGTACGCCCGGATGGCGGTCGCCCAGGCCGACGCCGGGGTCCACGTGGTCGGGCCGTCCGGGATGATGGACGGCCAGGTCGGCGCGGTCCGCCGGGCCCTGGACGCCGCCGGGCACCAGGACGTCTCGGTGCTCGCGTACGCCGTGAAGTACGCCTCCGCCTTCTTCGGCCCGTTCCGGGACGCCGTCGAGTCGGCCCTCGACGGCGACCGGCGCACCTACCAGCAGGACCCGGCGAACCTGCGGGAGTCGCTGCGCGAGGTCGAGCTGGACGTGGCCGAGGGCGCCGACATGGTGATGGTCAAGCCGGCCCTGCCCTACCTCGACGTGGTGGCGGCGGTCCGGGCCGCGGTCGACGTCCCGGTCGCCGCCTACCAGGTCTCCGGCGAGTACGCGATGGTCGAGGCGGCGGCCGCGAACGGATGGATCGACCGCGAGCTGGTGATCATGGAGACGCTCACCTCGATCCGCCGGGCCGGCGCGCAGATCATCCTCACCTACTGGGCGGTCGAGGCGGCCCAGCTGCTCCGCCAGCGCTACTGAACCCCGACCGTCACCACCCGGGCCAGCTCCGCGACGGAGTAGACCTTCCGGGGCGGGTCCGGTAGCTGCGCCCACACCATACGGACGGTGGTGTGGTCGACCCAGGCGGTTCCCCACGTCCCGCCGTCCGTGAGGCCGTAGGTCGCGCCGGCCGTCCCGAGCGGCCTGTCGGCCCGGCGCTGTCCGGTGGCGGTGTCCAGAATCGCCAGCCGGTACTCCAGGTTCCGCCCGACCGGTCGGCGGTAGGGGACCGCGACCAGAGTGCCGTCCGGGGAGAGCCGGATGGACGGCGCGCACTCGCCGTCCACGGTGAGGCGGGACAGCCGGTCTCCGCCGGCCAGTCGACGCACCTCGAGCTGGCAGCGCGTCATGTCGGGCGGGCCGGTCACCGACACCACCAAGCCCGCCGCCAGCTCCGCGTCGCGGAACGGCAGCTCGCCGTCGGCGCTGCCCGGAACGGGAATCAGCGTCTTCTCCCGGCCCGTGGTCAGCTCGTGAGCCACCAGGCCCACACCGCCGCGGACCAGGTAGGCGTACCGCACGTCGGCCCCGGCCAGCTTCAGGCCCTGCCCCTTGACCCGGACCTCCCGGCTGATGTCGACCCGGTCGTCCGCGCCCAGCACCATGAGCCGGATCGAGAGGCCCGCCACGTCCGGGCCGTCCGTCCGCCGTGTGCCGGGCATGAGGTCGGTGAGCCTGAGGCCGACCAGCCGTCCGTCAGGCAGGGCGACGCTCTCCTGCCACCCGGCGGGGACCCGGTGCCGGACCACCGAGCCGTCGCTGCGCAGCTCGTCCGCGACGCCGCCGACCAGACCGATCTCCGGGCCGGCCCGGTGCGGTCGCACGGTGCCGCCTTCACCACTCAGCAGCAGGCGCTGCGCCGGCGCCGGCGTCGGCGGCGGCAAGTCGGGAGCGGCCGGTGACGTCGACGGCGCGGCCACCGGTGCGGCCGGCCGGTGCTCGCGGACCAGCAGCGGCATGGCGCCCCCGGTCAGGGCGATCAGCGCCACCAGTCCGGCCGCGCCGGTCACGCTCCGCCGGCGACGCCGGGCGCGGGCTCGCCGGCGAATGGTTGCCAGGTCCGCCGGGTGCGGTCCGGTGGCGCGAGCGGCGCGATGGACCAACTCGGCAAGGTCCTCGGGTACGGCGTCCACGGTCACTCCTCCTCGGCCAGCGCGGCCCGCAGCTCCGCCAGTCCACGGGAGAGGCGGCTGCGGACGGTGCCCTCGGTCAGGTCCAGCACGGCGGCGGTCTCGGCGGTGGAGAGATCCAGCAGCACCCGGCAGACGATCACGGTGCGCCGGCTCACGGGCAGCAGTTCGAGGGCCGACCGGGCGGCCAGCCCAGCGGGATCCGGGGCGGCTGCCGCCGGATGCCGGTCCTCGGCCGGCGGCCGTTCCCGGCGTACCTTCCGCCACCAGGAGGTGGCCCAGTTCAGCCCGACCCGGAAGACCCAGCCACCCGGGTTGTCCAGCCGGCGCACCCGGTCCCACCGGGCGTACGCCCGCGCCATCGCCTCGTCGGTCGCCTCCCGCGCCACCGCGGCGTCCCCCACGGCCAGCGCGAGCGCGCGGTGGATTCGGTCCACGTGGTCCCGATAGAACTGCTCGAACGGCAGGTGCGAGGACGTGTCGCGGGAGCGCGGCAACACGTCCGGCGGACCGGCCGGCGCCGGGAGGTGGCTTCCCATGTCCGGTACACGTTCCGGGGGCGGGTTTCGTTCCCGGATCGTGGCGGGGATGGAGCGACCGGTACTCGCATCCGAGCCCGTCGGTGCGGCCCGGCGCGGGACAGGCGGCCGGGCATCGTCACTCTGCGTTCCGTGGACCCGCGCCCCCGACCCTCACCCTCCGCCCGCTTTGCTCTGCAGCCACCGGCGCAGCGGCAACCCTCCGTGTCCGGTGCGTATGTGGCTGCAGAGCAAAGCGGCGTGGAGAGGGTGGGGTCGCCACGACGAACGTGCCTTCTTTGTCCGCATTGTGGCCGTTCCGCAGCCCGAGTTGCGCGAACCGGGACCGAGGGTGGCTCACGTTGAGTGACGCTCTGCTTCCTTTACGCTCAGTCATGGTCTCTGGACCGGGACAGGGTGTGGACGGACCGCCGGTGTGACGCAGCCTGTCCACAGCCACCCTGGCTGTCCACAGCCGGACCGGTCGGGGTTGCCGCGTTTCGGGCGAGGGGAGAGTGTGGCCGCATGAGCGCCCCCGCCACCCCTGACGAGCCGGCGGTAACGACCAATGAGACTGTCGAGCCGCCCACGATGCTCACCGACCCCTTCGACATCCCGTGGCCCGTCCCGGGCATCGTTCGGGCGATCCGCCGCCGGGCCGACGTCAGCCAGCGGGAACTCGCCCGCGTTGCCCGGGTCCATCCGACGACCATCGGGCGGATCGAGGCCGGCACGCTGACCCCGAGCATCGCCATGCTGCGGCGGATCATCGGTGTCGCCGGGTTCCGGCTCGCCGTGGTCGACGAGTTCGGCCGGGTGCTTGCGCCGATGCGGGACCGCGACGACCTGCGAGACGGTGCCGACCGCCGATATCCGTCCCACCTGGACGTGATCGCCGACCCGGAGCCGGGGGAGTGGTGGGCCGACCTTTACGGGCTGGCCCGCCCGCCGGAGACCTTCTACCGGGACCGGGCACACCGCGACGCCCTCCGTCGGCGCAGTCAGTGGGAGGTGCGGGTGGCCAAGTACCGGGGCGTACCGCCGCCGCGCGACCCGCAGCGGTGCGGCTACCGCAACGGCCCGCCGCCCGGCCGGTGAGCCGGGCGACGGGCCGCTGCGCGGACCGGACCGTCAGTCGTCGTTGCGGATGGTGCCGACGCCGACCGGGTCGGCGAGCCGGAGGCCCGGCACACCCGCCACGTACAGCTTGAGCTGCTCGTCCGCCTCGCGCTTCCGGTCACCGCGGACGGTCACCGGGAAGGCCAGCGAGGTCTGGCCGGCCGCCAGGGTCTGACAACCCACGTACGGGTCGTAGTCCGACCCGGCCTGCGCCGTGGTGCCGTAGGTGGTGGCGCAGAGCAGGGCCGGCTCCGAGAGCGGACGGGAGACGGTCACCGTGAACGTCATGGTGCTGCCGCCCTTGTCGCCCTCGGCCACCGCGGCGTCGGACACGCTCAGCGACGCGCGGGAGCGGAACCGGGCCACCTGCGGGTCGTGGTCGCTGGCCCCACGGTCACCCAGGCCCTCGGCGTCGGTGGGGTAGTCGGCGTTGATGTGCGCCGTGCGTACCTGCACCAGGTCCTCGTGCAGCGGGTCGTTGACGAAGAGGTTGTCCAGCGTCTGCGCCTGCCCGTCGTAGGTGTACGAGTACGCCGCCGCCGGCACGTCCGCCACCAGGTTGTCCCAGAGGTTGTGCAGGCCGGCCTGGTACAGCGGGGCGAGCTGGTCCGACGGCGTCGGGTTCGCCGCCGTGGCGATCGGGTCGTCCGGACGCGGGAAGACGTTCAGGTCTCCGCCGTAGATCACCCGCGCGTTCGGGTCGGCCGCCTCGACGGCCTGCACCAGCGCCGCCCCGTACGCGGCCTGCTCCCGCCGCTGCCCGACCCGGCTGTCCGGACCGGACGAGAAGTGGTTGGTGGCCGCCCAGAGCGTGAAGTGCTCCGCCGAGCCGGGCGCCGCCGCCACGGTGAACTTGGCCAGCTGGACCGCCCGGGTGTAGACGTTGCTGCCGTCCACCCCGGTCGAGCGGTCCACGTCGGCCGGCAGGACGGCGTTGAACCCCTTCGGGTTCTGCACGTCGGCGTTCGACGGCAGCGCCGCCGAGCGGTACTGCACGGTCGGCGCCGAGCCCAGCAGCGGGTCGCCGGCGCTCGCCTCGGCCAGCGTCAGCCGGTCGGTGCGGTAGAGGAACGCCGAGGCGATGCCACGGGCGTCCGCGCCGGTCCGGTCGTACGCCGCCGCGTAGGCGGGGCCGCCGTTGGCCGCGATGGCCAGCGCCAGCTCCTGGACGGTGTCCGGCGCGCCGTCGGCGTTGTTCGTGTCGCCGCAGACCAGCCTGCCGTCGGCCACCGCGCAGATGTCCTGGTCCTCGGCCTCCTGCACGAGCAGCAGGTCCGGGCTGTGCAGGGCACCGATGATCTGACGCGCCTGCACACCCAGCTTCTCGGTGTACGCCGCCTCGCTGGCCGGCACGTAGTCGAACGGCGGGTTGACCCCGGCGCAACCCGAGTTGCCGGCGAAGTCGCAGCCGTCGAACGGGTCGTCCCGGTAGTCGTACAGGTTCTCCACGTTGTAGGTGGCGACCGCGACCTCGCTGCCCCGGTCGGCCGGCCGCGGCGGGTTGTTCTCCGCCGGGTCCGCGCCGCCCGTCAGGGTGAGCTGCTCGGGCTGCACGCTGTACTTGCTGAACGCGTACGAGATGGCGCCGTAGGCGTCCTCGGTCAACGTGTCGTAGGTGCGGGCCTCGGGCAGCAGCGCGGTCGAGTCCCCGGCGGTCGCCTTCACGCCGCCGGCGCCCAGCAGGACCCGCTGGTTGTTGCCGTTGTCGAAGAGCGTGCCCGGGATGTCGTCCAGCGGGTGCGCGTCCCGGAACACCCGGCGGGCGTACGGGTCGGACCGCTTCATGATCGGGTCCTCGCGGTCCAGCACGTAGACCTCGGAGTCCAGGGTGGACGCGAAGATGTGCCGCGGGGCGGAGACCCCGCTGCCGGAACGGACCCGCATCCGCTCGCCCTCGTGCCGCTCCCAGAACAGGCCGGCGGCGGCCGCGTCGGCCGGCGGCCGGGCGTCGTCCACCCGTACGGCGGTGTCCACGTCCAGCCCGGAGTCGAGCTTGCGCACCAGGGAGGCGCTGGACAGCTGGGTCTGGTTGAAGTACTCGGAGACCCGGCCGCGCAGCACCACCTCGTCGCCGACGGTCGGGGCGTAGCCGCCGATCAGCGTGGTGAAGGAGCCCATGAAGACGAAGATGCCGTCCGAGGTGAGCGGGTCGCCGTCCTCCGCGCCGGTGCGGCTCTGCAGGTAGAAGCCCCACTGGTCGGCCCCGGCGGAGGTGCGGGTCAGCGACTTCTGGGTGATCACACCACGCACGTCGTAGAGCGTGGAGCTGGTGCCGTTGCCGCTGGCCGGCGCGAGCGGCGACCGGTCGGTGCGGCCGTCCTCGTTGTCACCGGTGCGGCCCTGCACCTCGCCCACCGACAGCACGGCGGTGGCCTGCACGGTCAGCGTGCAGGTCGCGGTGCCGCCCTCGGCGTCGGTCGAGGTCACGGTGACCGAGTAGGCGCCGGCCGGGAGGCCGGTGGCGGTCAGCGTGGCGGTGGCCGTGCCGCCGGCCGCGGTGGCCGGGGTGAACGCGGTACGGCTGATCGAGCCGCTCGCCGGCGCCGGGTTGACCGCGGTGACCGCGAGGTCGGTGACGGTGTCGTCGGCGTCGGTGGCGCTGACCTGGCGGGTCGCGGTGGCGCCGGCCTCCAGGGTCAGCGTGCCGCCGCAGGTCAGCGTCGGCGCCTGGTCGACCGGGCCGCCGCCGTCGATGCTGTGGCTGCCCAGCCCGTCGAAGGTGTCGGTGGCGAAGCCCGCCCACTGGGTGGCCGGGTCGAACGGGTCGGTCGGGTCGGTGTCGCCGGCGCTCACCGAGGGGAGCCGCCGCAGGGTGTTGTCGGCGGTGCTGGTGAGCCCGGTGCCCCACTCGGAGCCGGGATCGACGCCGACCTGGCCGATCGAGTCGACCACGGTCGTGCCCTTGCGCAGCACGATCGCGTCGTCGCCGTTGTAGAGGGAGCCGCCGTAGGTCTGGTCGGCCTGGGCGAGGATCGCCGGCGCGGCCGTCGAGGCGGCGAAGACGAAGACGTCACCGGGGGCGACCGTGCCGGTCAGCGGCACGTTCGTCGAGGTGGTGGCGCCGTTGAAGAAGAGTTGGAGCTGGTAACCGGCGGCGGCCAGGTCGATCGGCGCGCCGGTGCCGTTGTAGAGCTCGACGGCCTTGTTGTTGGACGAGCCCTCGACGTACTCGGAGATGAACAGGTCGGTGGGCGCGGCGCTGGCCGCGGGGGGTGCGATCCCGATGGCCGTGACGGAGACGGCGGCGGTGGTCGCGAGCGCGGCGAAGGTGCGGCGCGGGCGCATGAAGCCTCCACGATGGGTGGACAGGAACTAACGCACGTTAAGTGCCGTTCCGGTCCGCCGTCCATCCCCCGGGCAGCCGTTTGATGAATATTCGTCAGCGCGGGCTGTCGAGCCGGTGCACCAGCTCGGCCACGTCCACGCTGTATTCGCACCAGTCCCGGTCGGGGCGGTAGCCCAGCTCCGCGTTGACCTTCAACATCGCCTCGTTGGCCTGCGCGTTCCAGGTCTGCACCTCGGCCAGCTCGGGCTCGGCGGACCGCAGCTCCAGCAGCATCCGGGCCTTGATGGCCCGGTCGATGCCGTAGCCCCGGTGGTCGCGGACCACGATGGTGTCGTACTGGTCGGCCCGGGTCGGGTGCTGCGCCGGCACCACCACCTCGGTCAGCCCGGCCACCTCGCCCGTCTGCTCGTGCAGGGCCAGCACGATGTAGGGCTTCATGCCCCGCCGGTGCAGCGTGTCGAGGCTCTCCCGCAGCCGCTGCGGGTCGTAGGAGCTGGGCCGCAGCTCGCCGTCGTCCACGTCCCGCACCTCGGCCTTGGCCCGCGCGTACGCCTCGATCAGGTCGTCCGGCGGCCCGCCCGGGCAGAACTCGACGTGGTAGCCGGCACCCACCTCGGTGGCCATCTCGGCCAGCGCCGGCCACTCCACCGCGCCCAGGTCGAGCACGCTGCGGGTCTCGACGTACTCCCTGGTGAAGCCGAGCGCCTCGTAGAACGCCACGGCGGGGGTGTCGCCGACCACCTCCACGCCGATCGACTGGAAGCCCTCGTCCCAGACCCGGCGGGCGGCCACCCGGAGCAGCTCGCGGCCGAGCCCGGTGCGCCGCAGCGCGGGGTGCACCAGCACCTCCAGCACGCCCATGCCGCCGAGGAGCAGCACGTTGACGTGACCGAGCATCGTCCCGGGCGTGCCGTCGGCGGCGGGGTCGGCCTCGGCGACCCAGGAGATCCGGCGCTCACCCGGCATCACCTCGGAGAGGTACTCCCGCAGGGAGTTCTCCCGCCAGGGCGGATCCTGCGGCAGGTCGGCCGCCAGCACCGCGTTCAGCGTGTCCAGCAGCGACGCGATCTCGGCGGACGACGCGGTCCGAGGGTCCCACTCGCGCACCATCACCCGTCTAGCTTGCCGTCAACGGCTGCCCGGGGGAAGGGTCCAGTCCGTGAATGTACGCGACCGGTCACGTCACGTACCGCTCAGCCGTCCGTATTCGTCGGCCTTGTCGAAGACGTCCTGGGCGTAGCGGCGTACATCGTTGTAGGAGAGGATGGCGCCCCACCAGTCGCCCGGGATGGTCATGTTCCGGCCGCCCTTGCACAGGTAGCGGCCGGCGGCGAGGGCCGCGTCGTCGATGTCGTGCGGGTTCTTGACGCCGTCGTTGTCGGCGTCCGCGCCGATCTCCTGCCAGGTGCTCGGGATGAACTGCATCGGGCCGAGCGCCTTGTCGTAGACCCGGTCGTGGTCGAGCTGCCCCTGGTCGGTGTCGAGAATCCGGGAGCGGCCGCCCTGCCCGTCCAGCGGGGCGCCGAGGATCTCCGGCGCGGCGACGCCGTCGGGCCGGAGCTTGGCGTCGTTGGCCGATCCGTGCCCGGACTCGACGTAGCCGATCGCCGCCAGCGTGGTCCAGCTCAGCTGGCAGCTGCGCTGCGTCTGGGCGAGCACCAGCTCGGCGTAGCCGTACGCCTGCATGGCGACCACCGGGATGCCGGTGGCCGCGCTCACCTGCTGCGCCCAGCCGGCCAGCGCGTCGGCCGGTCGACCGGGGGTCGCCGGGCCGCCGACCGGGCCGGTCGGCGTGCCTCCGGGCGTGGCCGTGCCGGTCGGGACGGGGGTGCCCGGCAG
>NZ_MUYZ01000107.1:0-19709 GCF_003013775.1 Micromonospora sp. MH33 | reverse complement strand
TCGCCGTCCGTTACGAAGCCACCGTCACCATCGCCGCGATCAACCAATGGCTATGACCCTTACCAAACACGGCCTAGAAGCGGCGACCCGGATGGCAAGCGGCGCCCCCGCCAACAGCACCAATCAGGGCTGAACCGGCCTTACGACCTCGTGCGCAATTGGGTAGGGCGGTGAGCTGCGGTGATGGAACTTCGGCTACCAGGTGATCATGCGGTTGGACACCAGCCCGGCGACGGCGTCGATGGTCTCGGGCAACAGTTCACGGCGGCCGGTGAAGCGTTGAAGTTGTCGCCACCACTTCAGTTCGGCGATGGCGTGCTCGACGGAAATCCGTTGTGATGGCTGCTGTTTACGTTCTGCTTCCCACGCCCTCTGACGTGCCGGTGGTGCGCCGGGGCGTAGTTTCAGTGGCGGCGCTACGACCTGGCCGGAGTGAGTCTTGGCCAGACCTCGGTAGCCGGCGTCGACCAGCACTGTCATCTGCGGGTAGGCGTCCAGCAGGGCATCAACGCCCTCGACACGGGCGGCGGTGGTGTCATGCATCCGGCCTGGCCGGTGTCCACCGCACCACAGCGTCGCCCCGTATTCGTCCGCCACCACGGTGGCCTCGCCGCACTGCTGGACGCGCACTGGCCCGGACCCCGCAAGCTCTTCCAGTCCCTGGCCTCTCCCATCGCGCTGGCGTTCCTCACCGACTACCCCACGCCGGAGGCCGCCCGCCGCTTGGGCGAGGTCCGGATGGCTGGCTTCTTGCGCCGCAATTCCTACCGAGGCGGCAAGACAGCAACCGAGCTGCTGCAGCGGCTACGCAGCGCACCCACAACCCCGGCAGCCCTGCCCGCAACCACTCTCACCGCGATGATCCACGCCCAGGTGCAGCTGCTGCGAGCTCTGCAGGCCACCATCGCCGACCTCGAGAAGCTGATCAAGGACCTCATCGCGGTGCACCCACGAGCGCAACTGCTCGCCGCCCTACCCGGCGTTGGTCAGATCAATCTGGCACAACTCCTCGCCGAGGTCGGACCGATCCTCATGCGCGTCGACACCGCCGAGCAGGCCGCCGCCGAATGCGGCACCACACCGGTGACCAAAGCATCCGGCAAGGTCCGCGGGGTCTACTTCCGTTGGGCAGCCAACACCCGAGCCCGCACCGCCATCACCGCGTTCGCGCACAACGCCCGCCTGCAATCACCCTGGGCCGCAAAGCTCTACGCCGACGCCCGAGCACGCGGCAAACGCAACCCCCACGCCGTCCGCATCGTCGCCCGTGCATGGCTACGCGTCATCTGGGCCTGCTGGCACACCAACACGCCCTACAACCCCGCCCAGCACCGCGCCGCCCACGCCTTCACCACCACGACTTGACTCAGGGAACTGAAGCGCTACATCGCCCGCGAGATTCACCGGCACCTCACCACCCCTGCCACGCCCACGTCGGCGCCAAGCTCGCCTTGACACTCCATAGGGGCATCAACCCGCAGGAACGGCTGAACAAGGAAATCCGCCGCCGCAGCGACGTCGTCGGCATCTTCCCCAACCGGCCCGCGATCATCCGCCTCGGCGGCGCCGTCCTGGCCGAACAAACCGACGAGTGGACCGAAGGCCGCCGCTACATGGGCTTGGAACTCCTCGCCAAAGCCCGCATGGTCACGATCGAGACCGGCCAACACGACACCGAGCAGCCCGACCCCACCCCGATCGCCGCATAACATCAGACCGGATCCCGCGATGGCCGTCTCCTACACCACCAGCGTCAGTGTCAGTCTTGTATCCGCCCGGCGGATTCGCTCCACCACCAGCTGCCCCGCTCCGGCGGTGGCCGCGTCCGCTTCTGCGGTCTGGCCGGGCCGACGGACCGGCCGGCGTGGCTTCATAGGAGCGTGGCCATCGAGGGCGTGGTCAGTGAACGCCTGAACGGCCGATACGAGCCGGCCGGCACGGCTGGTCGAAGTTCCGCACCCGGATCGTCACCGAGGCGATCATCGGTGGGGTGACCGGCAGCAACAGCATGCCGGAGACGGGTGTTGCTGGGCCGGTTCGACCGGCGGGGAGGGCTGCGCTACACCGGCCGCTCCCACCCGCTGACCACCGACCAGCGTGCCGCGCTGGCCGAGCTGCTGTCGCCACCGCGGATGCCACGCCGCGGCGCTGCGGCTCATCCATGGCCGGAGCCGCTGCCCGCGTCTTGGTCGGGCCAGTTGGACCGGCCCGAGCCGCTGCGGTACGTGCAGGTGGACCCGACCGTGGTGGCGGAGATCGACGCCGACGTGGCTTTCGAACACGGGCGCTGGCGCCACCGGGTCCGGTACGCGAGGCCTCGGCCGGATCTGTCGGTCTATGACGTGCCGCTGCTTCTCGGTGAGGAGGAGGGCTACTTCGGCGACCTGGGGTGAGCGGTTTCTTCGCTTCCGTGAGCAACAACCCGACCCCAGCGACGGCGCGATGGCCCGGTGCCGTCAGGTTCTCGCAAGTGGCTCCGGTGTTGGGCAGCAGCCAAAGCCCGCGTCTCACCAGGACGGGGCGCGCCGAACTCGCCCGATGCCGGACTGTGATCGGTCAACTTCGTTCGGTAGAGTGCGGGCGTTGATCGTCGGCGATGGCCGGAGGAGTCCGAGGAGTGCGGGGATGAGTCGACGGGGCGGGCGGTGGGCGCGGGTCGCCTTGCGCCTCGGTCTCCTGCTCGGCGGGGTCGTCGTGGCGTGGGGCGTCCACGAGGCCGCCACCGTCGGGGTCGCCTACGCCGCCGACCGTCCGCCGGCCGCGCCGGTCGACGCGCCCGTCGACCTGCTCACCGGCCTACTCCGCCCGATCCTCGACCCGACAGCACCGCCGCCTGCCCCGGACGCGCCTACCGACAAGACGACCCCCGGCACCCCGCCGAGCGGAGCCGACCCTCGTCCAGCGCCGAACCGTCCGCCAGTCCGGCCCGCGGCCCCGCCGGCGAACCAGGTCACGCCACCGCCGGCGCGCCCCGCCCAGGTCCGCCCGCCGAAGCCCGCCGCTTGGGCGGGTCGACCGGCCACCCGACCGGGTGGCGGTGAGGTGCTGCCACCGGTGGGTGACGTTCACCGTCCGGTCACGGAGCCAGTCCGGTCCGGGGTGCTCACCCCGGTGGCCGACGCGCTGCGCCCGGTCACCGACCCGGTCCGGGCCGGCATGCTCGCCCCGGTGGCTGACGTCCTCAGCCCGGTGATCCAGCCGCTCGCCCCGATCCTGTCCCCCGTCTGGCGAGGGCTGGAGCCGGTGCTCGAGCCGCTAGGCCCCGTGCTCGACACCCTCCACCCGGTGACGGACCTCCTAGACCCGGCCGCCGATAAGCCGGCCACGCCACCACTGGACCCGCCCGCCGGCCCACCGGCCACGCCACCACCTGCGCCGGCGCTACCGGCGGCACCACAGGCTGGCCCTGGCTGCTGCACCGGCCCGGGTACGGGACCGTTCGGCAAACCAGGCGGAACCGTTGCGGACCCCGCCTCCACCAGCATCCCGACGCACCGGCACACCACGACGCGGTTTTCGTCCCTGCCGCGTCTCGCTGGGTCGGATGGGCCGTACCCGCCTCGGACTGACGCGGACACCGCGCCAGCCACGCCCGCTCCCGGCGCCAGTGGATCCGGCTCGTCCGGCTCCGTCCACGAAGGCCCGGCTGACGCCACCGCATCGGTGTGGACGCCGCCCAGCCTGGCAGTGCGCCGCTGCCACCCGAGCAGTGGCGTCGCTCTCCCCTCCCGCTCGCCCCGACCGGGCACCCGGCCCGCCTGACCGGCGGGCCGTTTGCGTGCCGCCCGCGTAACACCGGCGGCCTCTGCGCACCTGCATGCCTGACGGCCCCCGTGGCCCGCGCCGGCCCACCGTCCCGCGACGGCGCCGGCATCTCACCTGACGTACCCGATCACCCTGGTGACCAGGAGTTACCCATGAACGTGACCATGCCCGTCGTCCGGGCCCGGTGGTGCGACATCGGCCGGATCGCCGATCTCGTCACCGAAGCCCTCTCCCCCACCGCCCTTGGCGCCTGGCTCGTCCCCGACGGGCAGCACCGGCCCACCGTTCTCGCCGCCGTGGCCCGGATCTGGATCGAACACGCGCTGCTCTTCGGCGACGCGTTCCTACTCCCGGACGGCACCGCCGCGACCGTCTGGTTCCACCGCTACCGGCCCATCCCGCCCCCAGCCCGCTACACGGACCGGCTCGCCGCCGCGTCCGGCGCGCACCAAGAGCGTTTCCTCCAACTCGGCCGGGCCCTCGCCGCGCGGCGGCCCACCGAGCCGCACAACCATTTGGCGCTGCTCGCCGCGCCCGGTCCGGCCGAGTCGGGCCGCGCCGCGGCCATCCTCGCCGGAGCGCAGCAATGGATGGACACCCTCAGCCTGCCCACCTACGCGGAGGCCTTCACCGACACCGACCTCGACCTGTTCCGGCAGCACGGCTACACCCACCGCGACGCCGTCCCCGTCGACGATCACACGACGGCGCATTCGATGTGGCGGTTGTCGCCGTTCTGGCGCGGCCGGTCCAGCCGCAACGTCCGCTCACCAGTGCGGCGTCCGCTCTCCCTGGCCCACAACAGTCCATCAACCCGGTGGGCGCTGCGCTGATCCACCCCGCTGATCGGGGCGGCCGGTGGCCGCCCCGATCAGCGGGGCCACCGTGCGGCGCATACCTTGGCGACCGGACGCTAGGACCAGCAGCATGGAGCCGGCTTCACAGGAAACCACCGGAGCAAATCGGTGAACCGCTCGCGTCGGTGGAACGCGCCCGGCGCCGCCAAGTCTCGGCCGATGATCGGAGCATGTGGGCGAGGACCGACATACCGTGCGTCGGAGGGCCGGTGGACGGACGCTCCCTCCTGGTGCCGATCGATGACAACGGCGCGCCCCCTGAACGAATCGATCAAACCTGGCTGTGGATCGAGTACGGCGGCGAGTTGCTCGACGCGGACATGAACGGCGTGTACGAGCTGGAATCGATCGCCGGCACCGGCCCGCCCTGGGTATACGTCTGGACCAGCGCCCTCCCAGGTCAGCGGTCAACCGACCAGGAGCGGTAGCAACAGGTTGAAGCAGCGCTACCCGGCAACGACCTCGTGGCGGCACACGCGTCCCATCACTCAGCACCACCTCCCGACCGACATGCCGCAAATGAATGCTCCCACCACTGGCCCGGCATGCCGAACCTCGGCGACATCCGTGGTGCCGACTGGAGCGCGGTCGCGCCCGACATCCTCACCGCTCCACGGCTGCCTCAAAACCGGCACCCGCTACGACGAGATCACCGCCTGGCAACACCACGAAGAGCACCACCAAGACGCCGCAGCTTGACTCCAAAGCTCATGGGATGTCTGTCATCGTTGCTGTCGGCCGCCGCACCCCGGCTCGTCAGTCAGGTGGTCGTGTCGACACTGCTGCCGTCGTCGAACCATCAACCGGCTGCACCGGCTGCTGCTGGAGCTTTTCCCTGGCGGGGCAAAGCAGTTCCTGTCCGCACGGCAGGCACGTGCGCTGGTCGCGACCATCAAGCCCCGCGACATCGTGGGCAAGACCAGACGCCGCCTCGCCGTGGAGCTCATCGGTGAACTCGAGGGCATCGACAAGAAGATCAAGACTGCGGAGAAGGACCTCAAGGAGCTGGTGGTCGCCCGCGGCTGCACCCTGATGGACCTGCACGGGATCGGCCCCTCCGGTGCGGCTCGGCTGCTGGCCGACGTTGGAGACATCCGCCGGTTCGCCGACCGCGACCGGTTCGCCTTCTGGAACGGCACTGCCCCGCTGGACGCGTCCTCCGGCGACCAAAAGCGTCACCGGCTCTCCCGCGCAGGCAACCGGCGGATCAACCGGACGTTGCACATCATGGCCGTGGTCCAGCTGCGCAACCGCACCGAAGACCGCGCCATGAGGGGGCGTTGCTCAGGCTGGCGACCACTCCTGTTCGAGGATGGCGTAGCCGACCGTGTCCAGCCATCGGCCGGACCGGTGGAGTGACTCGCGGACTGCGTGCACTTCGCGGCGCATGCCGACGCGCTCCATGAGGCGCCAGGAGGCGTCGTTGCCGAGAAAGCAGTTCGCGGTGACCCGGCGCACGCCGAGGTCCTCGAAGCAGTAGCGGAGGAGCTCACGTCCGGCTTCGGTGGCGTAGCCGTGGCCGGTGAAGGCGGGATCGAGGACCCAGCCGAGCTCTGCCTGCGTGTCGCGCGCCTGGTCGGCGACATCGAGCTGGGCCCAGGCGTCCTCGCGGCGGAGCATGAAGTCGCCGATGGTCGGGGCCTCGGGGTCGTGGCCGAGGGTGAGGATGACGGTGGTCGCGAGGCGGGCAGGCTTCGAGAACAGCTCGCGGTAGCCCTCGAGGTCCGCGGGGCAGCCAGTGAGCCACTCGTTGACCGACTTGAGCTGACGGAACGCCCAGGTCGGGTCGGCGTCGTCGGCGGTGGCGGGACGGAGGGTGAGGCGCTCGGTCTGCAATGGGCGCTCGAGCACCGACGGGCAGATGGGGGCCGGCGTACCGGTGGTGCGGAGCTCAGTGATGACGGCGCCGATGTCGCGCAGTCCGGCGAGTACACCGTGGAGCTGCGCTTGGTCGGCGACCGAGACCGTGACGGTGGTGCCGTCGTCGTCGCGGGCCAGGTCGAGCTCGCCGAGCCAGGCGGACCAGTGGTCGTCGAGGTGGCCGTCGACGCGGATCGCGTACGTCCTGGGGGCGGTGTTCATGAGGGCGCTCCAGCTTGCTGAGGACCTGTGGGGAGTGCGGGGCGCCGACGGGCGGGACTTCGAAGGGCCCACTCGGCGACGGCCAGGTTGATCACCCAGCCGGCGCCCTTGGCGAGATCGGCGGCGAGCACGCCGGGGCCGAAGATCGCGCCGCCGATGCCCTCGGTGAAGGCCTGGGTGCCGGCGGCCAGGCCGATCGCGTACGCCCGGATCATCCACGCCCGGTGGGCCGTGATGTCGCGGCGACGTACGGCGGTGAAGCCGAGCACAAGGCAGGCGGCCATCGCGGACCCGAAGACCAGGCGGAGCACGTAGAGCAGGCCGCCGGTGCCGGGCTGCGCCTCGTAGAACAGCGTCATCCAGAGAGCCGAGGTCGCCACCAGCAGGCCGGCCACGGCCAGCACCCGGCCGGCACGGCGGTGCCAGGCCAGGTGCCGGCGGCGGAACCGTGGCTCGAGCTGCAGGATCCCGACGAGCACGTACATCGCCGCGCCGACGATGTGCACCACGAGCGGGAGCGGGAGGCCGGTGAACCGGTGGTCAGCGGGGATGACGGCCGGGCCGCCGGCCAGCTGGATCAGCCGCAGCGTCCCGGCCGTCAGCGGGATCGCGCTCAGGGCGACCAGCGCCATCGGCACCGGCCAGCTCAGGTTCCGGGTGCTCACCGGACCGCGGCGGCGTCGGCGTGGACCGTGGGCCGGGCGTCGACCGCCTCGACGGCGTCGACCCGCCGGCGCCCGTCGCGCCACAGCGAGATGCCGAGGCCGATCAGCGCGATGCCGGTGGGCACCGCGAACGGGCGGTCGAAGGACTCCGGCAGCACGGACAGCGCCAGCGCGGAGACGGTGCCATAGGCCAACAGCAGGGCGGCCCAGCGGGGCAAGATGCCCGCTCGGAACAGCGCGATGCCGAAAAGCAGGCCGCCGAGCGAGTAGCCGATGCCGGTGATGCCGAACAGGACGGTCATGCCGCCGATATCGCCGCTCGGGCTGCCACCCATGGCGGCGTAAAGATAGTCCTGGACGTAGCCCGGGCTCGTCTTCGCCACGGTCGGCAGGACGCAGGCGACGATGACCTGGTTGGCGAACATCGCGAGGTATCCGACGGTCAGCAGCACGTAGCCGGCTACCCCGAGAACCCCGAACCGCCGGTGGTGGCGCAGGAACATGCCGGCGAAGCCGGCCAGCGACAGGACGGCCATCACGGCCTTGGCGGTCTCACGGACCGCCATCTCGGTCGTCCCGATGTACGCGACGTCGGCCGGTGGGTGGTTGACCTGGACGCCTGCGTAGATGGCGCCGGCGGCGGCCGCGCACAGACCGGCGGCTGCGGTGATGCGGTGGGTGGTGATGTTCATGTCGGATTCCTTGGTGCTCGGTGCCGGGCGGGGTGTCCGGGCGATATCCGGGAGGTTAGGAACCGACGTGGTGAGGCCACATCACCATGTGATGTGGCCAGGGTGGTGATTCGGCCGCGGTGACGCTCAGAGCAGCCCGAGGTCCGCGGCTCGGCGTACCGCGGCGCGGCGGGTGTTCACGTCGAGCTTGGTGAAGATGTGCTTGGTGTGCGTGCGCAGCGTGTTCACCGATACGAAGAGCTTTCGCGCGATCTCCGGCCCGCTGCGGTCGGTCGCCAGCAGGCGCAGCACCTCGAGCTCACGCCCGCTGAGTCCTTCCTCGGAGGCGGGTCCGGCCGGTGCGGGTACCGACGGTCTTTGTGTGGCGGCCAGCAGGTGCTCGGCGTGCGTCCGTACGTCGTGCGGCGCGGCGCGGGCGACCTTCCCGAGCAGCTCCACCATCGGGTATCCCTCGTCGAGGAAGAGCCGGCAGTAGCCGGCCGGAACCCCGTTGACGAGGGCGGCAGCGAGGTCAGGCGCCGCCGAGTCCACGTCGCCGTTCGCCTGGTGGGCGAGCGCCCGTACCAGGCCCGCCTCGACCAGGCTGCCGTCGCGGCCCGCCGTCCGCGCGGCGTCCAGCACGCGGTCGAGCAGGTCCAGCGCCGCGCGCGCGTCACCCTCGGCGATGAGCAGCCGGGCGAGGGTGAGTTGGTCGTACTCGGCCAGGTAGGCCAGCGGATCCGTCGGCACGACCCCGCGCTCGCGGGCCCACGCTCGTGCCTCATCGAGGCGGCCCTGGGCGATCCGCACCCGTGCTCGGGTCGCGGCGATCGGCCGCACCTCCGGGAAGTAGCCGGGCAGGAAGAGCGGCTCCGCCTGGTCGAGCATCGCGACCGCGCCGTCGAGGTCGCCTTGCGCCTGCAGCAGTGCGGCCGTCGCGGTGTACCAGCGGTGCCGGTTCTCCAGCAGCGACGCCCGGTCGCCGAGCTCGCGGGCGACCTCGAGGTGCTCCGCGGCCGCGTCGAGGTCGCCCTGCTCGCGGAGGACGTTGGCGAGGCCGACGTGCAGGTCGCCGGTGGTGGGGAGCACCGGGCCCGGGTGGCTCTCGGCCGCGGCCAGCGCCCGTTCGTAGTGCCGGCGTGCCTCGACCGGACGTCCGCGCGCCAGCCACATTTCTGCCAGCACGACGGTCGCGCCCAGCTCGTCTGCGACCATGCCGGCCGTGTGCAGGCTGGCGACCGCCGCCGTGAACGTGTCCACCCCGGCGCCGAGGTCGCCCGCCGCCCAAGCCGCCAGGCCGACGAAGCCGGCGGCGGCACCGCGCGGGAAGTGGTCCTCCGGCCCTGCCAGCGCGAGTGCTCGGCGGGCGTGCGAGACCGTACCGTCGACATCGCCCCTGGCCTGGGCGACCGCGGCGCGGTAGACCGCGATCATGGCCGGGAGGGAGCGAAGCTCGCCCTCCCGGTCCCGGGCCGCCTCGGCCAGCGAGCCCGCGGTGGGAATGGTCGATGGCGGCATCGTGTCGAGACCAGCCTCAGCGGCGTCGAGCCACGCCTCCACCCCGTCGAAGTCGCCCTCGGAGAGCCGGCTCCACCCCGCGAAGGTGGCCAGCAGCGGTCGGCGACGGACGACGTCGCCGGGCAGCGCAACCAGCCAGTCGCGAAGGATGCGGTCCTGGCGTCGTCGGCGCATGTCGGCCTCGGCGAGCTCGACGAGGTCGGCGGTGTGCTCGTGGTCGCCGCTCGCGATCGCGTGCCGTACGGCGTCGGCCAGCAGCCCGTTCTCGGCGAGCCATCGGCTGGCCGCGGCGTGCAGCTCACCGACCCGGTCGGCCCGCCGGGCAGCCAGGCGGGCACGCAATGCGTCGGCGAAGAGCTGGTGGTAGCGGTACCACCGGCGCTCGTCATCGAGCGGGACGACGAACAGGTGCTCGCGCTCAAGGGTCTCCAGCATCGGCTGACCGTCGGAGCGACCGGTCAGGGCGTCGCAAAGGCCGCCGGTCAGCTGGTCGAGCACGGAGGTGTCGAGCAGGAACGCGCGCACCTCGTCCGGCTGCCGGTCCAGAACCTCCTCAACGAGGTAGTCGAGGACGAACCGATGGCTCCCGGAGAAGGCCTCGACGAACCCAGCGACATCTTCAGGCCCGTCGGCGGCGGCATGGGTCCGGGCCGACAGCGCGGCCAGCTGCAGCCCCGCCGCCCACCCCTCGGTGCGCGCCTCGAGCGCGGCCACCAGCGCGGGCTCGAGATGCAGCCCCATCACCTCGTTGAGGAACACCTCCGCCTCGGCCGTGGTGAACCTGAGGTCGGCGGCCCGTACCTCCACGAGCTCGCCCCGCGCACGCAGACGGGACAGCGGGAGCGGTGGGTCGGCCCGAGTGGTCACCGCCAGCGTGACCTGCGGAGGCAGGTTGTCCAGGAGGAAGGTCACCGCCTCGTGGACGGCGGCCGCGTCGATGACGTGGTAGTCGTCGAGCGCCACCACCGTGGGACCGGCGAGGACGTCGAGATCGTTGATCAGGCTGACCAGGACAGCGTCGGTTGGCGTGGCGCCGCCGACCTCCAGCAGGGCGAGCGCGTCGACACCAGCCTCAGGCTCAGCGGTCTGAATCGCGGCCACGAGGTGGGTCAGGAACTGTCGGAGGTCGGCATCGCCTGCGTCGAGAGCCAACCACGCAACTCTGCGCTGCGACTTCTCGGCCCCCGCCAGCCACTGCGCCAGAAGTGTGGTCTTGCCGAACCCAGCCGGCGCCGCGACGAGGACCAGCCGCGGCCCTTCGCCTCCGTCCGTGCGCAGTTGGTCGGTGAGGCGGGCGCGCTGCACCAGCCGACGACGCGGCGAGGGCAGGTGCAGCTTGGTGCCCAGCACAGGCATTCGACCATCGTAGGCCTCGTCGCTCTCCAGCAGCGCCTGGTCGGAGTAGTTGTGGCTGCCCGTGATCACCCACTTGGTGTCCCGCAAGCCGCTGTACGTCCCCTCGATCAACATGTACTTCGAGTGGGCGATGTGGCGCCGCTGATCCGGTACAGCTTGATCCGGGCTGGTCGGGTACGGCGTCGCGCGTGAGCTGCGCTGCGTAGAAACCGGTGCCGACGCTGCCCAGCACGGCGATGCCGAGTGAGATGCCCAGGTCTCCGCTGGTCTGCGCCGTCGCTGCGGCGGAACCGGCCTTCGCGGGCTCGGCCGACCCGACCACAAGATCGTTGGCGAGCGCACCCACGAACCCGATTCCGAAGAACACCACAGTCGCGCTTGTCACCAGTAGCGCCTCTCCATCAAACCCGGGGTTTGACACAAACGCATACGCCGCGCGGACGGCTGTCGGCCAGGGTAGTCCGCAGGGCCGGCAGATGGGCGCCGGATGATCACCGAGAATCTGTGTGCCCATTCGCCTCTACCCGCTGACCGCACCAGAACAGTATGGGCAGCGTGCCGGCCGGTCGACCCCGGGGAGCAGCTCGACCTGTTCGCCGCCATCGCCATCGGCAGCCGAGGCCAGGAGCCAGGGCCCCGGCAAAGTCGCGGGGGTGTCCGGCTTGATCTGGTTGGTGTAGACGCGCCCGTGCTGGTGGTAGCAGGGCGGGCATGACCGGTTCAGATGATCATCGAGGTTCCTACGCCTTTGTTGATCGTCCGAAGTGAGTCATGCCCGCGCTGCCATCATCGCTGATCTCGTCTGTGTCCGACGCACCGGCTGTCACCGTGCCCGAAGCCGCTGCTGGGCTGCCCGCGGCGCTGGAGGGTTTGCCGGATCCTCGCGCCCGTCGCGGTGTGCGGCACCGGCTGACGGTCGTCGTTACCGCTGCCGTGTGTGCCGTGGTGGCCGGCTACCGCTCCTACGCTGCGATCGCCGAGTGGGTCGCTGACGTACCGGCCGCGACCGCGCTCGCGCTGGGCATCACCCCGAACCGGCGCCCGTCGGAGGCGATGATCCGCCGGTTGCTGCAGGCCCTGGACCCGGACCTGCTCGCCGCGGCCGTCAGCGGCTGGCTGGCCACCCGGGCCATGGCGACAGCACCTGCCCAGCGGCGGGCGATCGCCGTGGACGGCAAGACGCTACGCGGCTCCCGCACCACCGAGGCCGCCGCCCAGCATGTTCTCGCCGCCTGCGACCAGGCCACCGGCGTCGTCCTCGCAAGCACCGCCGTCGACGGCAAGACCAACGAGATCACCCGCTTCGCACCGCTGCTCGACCAGATCAGCGACCTCCGCGGCACCGTGATCACGGCCGATGCGCTGCACTGTCAGCGTGACCATGTCGCCTACCTTGCGCAACGCGGCGCCCACTGGATCCTGACTGTCAAGGCCAACCAGCCCAACCTGCACGCCCAACTCGCCGGTCTGCCCTGGCGGGCCGTCCCTGACGCCGCACGCGACACCGACCGCGGACACGGCCGCCGCGAGATCCGCGCCTGCAAAATCCTCACCATCGCGGCCGGGATCAACTTCCCCCACGCCGCCCAAGCCCTGCAGATCCGCCGCCGCAGACACCGCCTCGACCAGCCGAAACGCTTCACCACCGAAACCGTCTACGCCATCACCGACCTGCGCGTCCACCAAGCCAAACCCGCCCAACTGGCCGGCTGGATCCGCGACCACCGGTCCATCGAAAACAAAGTCCACTGGGTACGAGACGTCACCTACGACGAAGACCGCTCCCAAATCCGCACCGGCACCGGACCCCAAGTCATGGCCGCCCTACGCAACGCCGCCATCAGCGCACTCCGCACCGCCGGCATCACCAACATCGCCGCCGCCAACCGCCACTACGCCCGCGACAGCACCCGCCCCCTGGCCCTACTCGGCATCACCTAACGACTTTGCCAGGGCCCTGGGGGTGAGCCGGATGCGCTCGCCGGAGCACGACTGTGTGATGTTCGAACTGGTGCTCGCTTGCCATCGTGCTCGGCGAGCCAGCCGTCGAACTGGGGCTCGGCTGCGCGCTGGCGTGAAAACTACAAAGGCAAGGAGGAGATCTCCTTGCCACTATTAACATATACCGCACCCCCGGGCTTGCGGCAAGACCCCGGTCGTGGCACACAATCGTCGGCCGAGCGCAAGAATCGGCACACCATGGGGGAATGCATGTTCGATGTGATCATCGCCGGCGGCGGCCCGACCGGCATGATGCTGGCGAGCGAATTGCGTCTGCAGGGCGTCAACGTGCTCGTGCTGGAGAAGGAGGCCGAGCTGCCGCCGTTCGTGCGGTCGCTCGGGCTGCACGTACGCAGTATCGAGGTGATGGATCAGCGGGGGCTGTTGGAGCGGTTCCTCGAAAACGGCAAGCAGTACCCGATCCGTCCCGGCGGCGTCCGGGGATTCTTCGCGGGCATCGAAAAGCCCGCTCCCACCGGGCTGGACACCGCGCACGGATACGTGCTCGGCATTCCGCAGACGCTCACCGACCGGCTGCTCGCCGAGCACGCGGCGGAAGTCGGAGCCGAGATCCGGCGCGGCTGTGCATTGGTCGGGCTGGAGCAGGACGACGACGGGGTGACCGTCCACCTTGGAAGTGGAACTGCAACGCCGTTGCAGGCGCGGTTTGTCGTCGGCTGCGACGGTGGGCGCAGCACGGTTCGGAAACTGCTCGGGGTTGGATTCCCCGGCGAGCCGTCGAAAATCGACACGCTGCTGGGCGAGATGGAGGTGACGGCGTCCCCGGACGACATCACCGAAGTGATGACCGAGGTACGCAAGACCGAGAAGCGGTTCGGGATCGGGCCGTCGGGCAAGCCGGGGGTGTTCCGGGCGGTCGTGCCGGCGGAGGGCGTGGTCGAAGACCGCTCGGTGTCGCCGACGCTCGAGGAGTTCAAGCAACAGCTGCGCAGGTACGCCGGCACCGACTTCGGCGTGCACTCCCCGCGCTGGCTGTCGCGCTTCGGCGACGCGACCCGCCAGGCCGAGCGCTACCGGGTCGGACGGGTGTTTCTGGCCGGGGACGCCGCGCACGTCCACCCGCCGATGGGTGGGCAGGGGCTCAATCTCGGGATCCAGGACTCGTTCAACCTGGGTTGGAAGCTGGCGGCGGCCATCAACGGCTGGGCACCGGACGACCTGCTGGACAGCTACGAGTCCGAGCGGCATCCGGTGGCCGCCGACGTGCTGAACAACACCCGTGCACAGATGCACCTGACGACCAACGAGCCCGGACCGCAGGCGGTTCGGCGGTTGTTGGCGCAGCTGATGGACTTCAACGACGTCAACCGGTTCCTGATCGAGAAGATCACGGCGATCAGCATCCGGTACGACTTCGGTGAGGGCCATGCCCTGCTCGGGCGGCGGCTGCGCGACATCCAGCTGAAGCATGGGCGCCTGTTCGAGCTGATGTGCACCGGCAGCGGGCTGCTGCTCGACCAGACGGGGCGGCTTTCGGTGGACGGCTGGGCCGACCGGGTCAACCACGTCGCCGACATCAGCGAAGAGTTGGACGTACCGGCGGTACTGCTCCGGCCGGACGGGCACGTCGCGTGGGTCGGCGAGGATCAGCAGAAGCTCGAGGCCGCGCTGGCCAAGTGGTTCGGCGCCGCAGGAACTCCTACGGCCGGGTGAGGGACGCTTTCGAGGACTGCGACGCCCCCGGGGATGCCGGCGTGAACGATGCGCTGCAGGTGCCTCGGCGAGCGCGTGGATCGGGTACCCGAGCCAGTGCCGCGCGGGTAGGCCGACAGTCAACTCCGGCGGGCGGAGTCCGACCGGTGCGGCCGACAACGAGGCGATCAGCGATGATGGCGACGCGGGCATAGGTCACTTCGGAGACGATCAATAAGGCGTAGGAACCCTCGATGATCTTCTGAACAGGTCATGCCCGCCCTGCTCCATCCAGCAAGGGCGGGTCGACACCAATCATCTCAAGCCGGATACCGGTCACGACTTTGCCGGGGCCCTGGGCCAGGAGCCCGGACGTAACCTCGTCTGAGTTCCGGCTCAGCCCATCACCGTGCCCGAGTTCGCGGTGGTTCGGTTGCGCTTACGAGAGAAGGCACCCAGGTCGATCTCCAGGCCGGTGCGCGGGGCCCGGAACCGGACGGGCGACGCGTCGTGGTCGACGCCGTTCTCCACCTGGTTGATCAGCTCCGTCATTAGCTGCCCCACGACCGGCGCGTTCTTGAACTGGTTGCCGCTCGTTCCGATCGCGAGGTAGTAGCCCTCGAGTTCGGTGCGGTCGTAGATCGGAGTCCAATCGTCGGCGACATCGTAAACGCCCACCACGCCGCGCGCCCGGTTGGGCACCCGCAGACCGGTTAACCGCCGCGCGGCCCGCGTCACCTGAGCCTCGAAGACCGCGGCCGTCGGGTGGATGTCGATGGCGTCCGGGTCGTCGATCCACTGCATCGGATCACACTCCGGTTCCGTTCCGCCTACGAGCAGGTTCCCTCCTACTTCACCACGGAGATAGGTGCCCAGATCCATGTCGGCCACCACGGGCCCCTCATAGCCCTTTAGGACCGGCACGTGCGCTACTTCCTGCCTCATCGGACGCACTCCGACCGTGAAGTCGGAACCCACGCCGGCCAACCGATTCAACGCGCTCGACCACGGTCCAGCCGCGTTGACCACGATGGAACAGGGAATCCGGGTGCCGTCCGACAGTCGCACCGACGTCACGCGCCCGCCGGCCATATCCACCGCTGTCACCGTGCTGCGGAAGCGGAACTCCGCCCCGCACGCCGAGGCCGCGCAGGCGAGGTTCACGGCGGCGAGGCTCGGGTCTGAGACGTAACCGGCGTCCGGGGTGTACACGCCACCGAGCGAGTGTTCTGCGTCCTTCCAGAATTCCTCGTCGTCGAGCCGCTTCGGCGGCCAATAGCGGCCGACGTCGATACCTGGAACGCGCTCGGCCAATGTCGCGCTGTCCCATTCCTCGTAGGGAACACCGACCTCATCGAATAATGGAAGCCACGACGTACGCGGAGCCGCCTCGACGTCCAGCATGACCAGTCCACTCTTGCGGAATATCGCGAGGTCGCCGACATCGTGCTCGAGGTGGCCGGCCCAGTCGAGCCAGCCGAAATGCGACTCCCACGCCATCGCCACCCCGGCGATGGTGGAGAAGTTGAACCGGACGACCGCACTCGATGCCGAGGTCGACCCCTGTCCGGCCCCCGGGGTCCGATCGAGCACGATCACGCGGTGCCCAGCCCGCGCAAGCTCAAGGGCGATCGACGAACCGATCACACCTGCCCCGATCACGACCACATCGGTACTCACGTGTCGTCCTCTCTCATAGAGCACGGCAGGTCCTGAGGTAGCTGAGGAAGGAGGCCTGCAGGCCGGTCACGTGCGTTTCGTGCAGGACCGCGCTGGTGACGGCTCCGCCGCGGGCGGTCAGGCGGTGCAGGACGGTGGCCGTGTTCTTCGCGAGGTTCTGGTAGACGGCTAGGTCTCCGAGAAGCTCTCGGTCGTTTACGGTCAGGTGAAGCTTGGCGGTTGGCAGGCTGTCGCCCATCTTTTCGAGCTGGGCGAAGACCTGACTGTCTTCACTGGCAACGCCGGGACTGCCTGCTCCGATGCTCTCGAAGAGCGTATTGCCGGTGAGCCAGGCATAGAGACTGAAGAGTCCGCCGTAGGAGTAGCCGAAGAGGCCGTGACCGCTCATGGCTGTGCCGTAGTCGTGTTCGATCCGCGGGTGCAGTTCCGCAGTAAGGAAGCTCAGGAACGCGTCGGCGCGGGAGGCGCGTAGCTCGGCGAGATAGGCGTCGGCTTCCTCGCGTGTCATCGCGCCCATTTGGAGTGCCATTTCCACGGCATCGACGAATTCCTTGGCGATGGGCTCGCCGGGTGGCACGAGGTCTCTGTTGCGCAGCCGTTCCCAGTGCCGGGCTTCCTCGCCCGCGTAGCCGACGCTGACTTGGATGTAGGGCTGGATCCGCTGCATGGGGTCCCGCTGGGTGACGATGAGCGGAGCCGTCATGCCCACGGCCCAGTTGCCGTCGAGCACGTACACGACAGGCGCTCGCGTCGTGGCGGGGTCGTAGCCCGGTGGCGTGGTGACCCAGACGCCGTAGTCGTGCCCTCCGCTGGAACGCGTCTCGAAATAGTCTGTGTCGGCGAGGCAGCCCTGCCACATGGCGCTCATCGCAGGTCCTTCACAACGCGTCCGGCCTGGACGACGACGATGGCGCTGGACGGGTCGGCGAAAAGCGTCGGATCTTCGAGCGGGTCGCCCTTCCAGAGCACAAGGTCCGCTTGCATGCCGGGAGCGATGCCCCCCACCTCGCTGGACAGGCCGAGGATCTCGGCATTGGTCTTCGTGGCCGCCACGAGAGCTTCCATCGGTGTCTCAAGTTCCGCGCGCAATCTGAGCTCCTCGCCTCGACGGTTCTGAGCCGGACCGATGAGATCGGAACCCAGTCCGATCCGTACTCCGGCCTCCTTGGCGACAGCGAGCGCCTCGGTCATCCGCTCACGAACACCCATCACACGATCGCGGGTCGATTCGTCGAGGCCCGCTCCAGCGGTGTCGTGCAGCAGTTGCTCGACGACGGCGAACGTGGGCACGAGGGCGACCTCGCGAGTGGCCATCAGGGTGGCCGTGGACGCATCTAGGTCGGTGCCGTGCTCGACACACCGTACCCCGGCCTCGACGGCGTTCCGAACGCCTTCGTTGTTGTGGGCGTGAACAGTCACGTAGGTGCCACGTGCCGCGGCTTCTTGAACAGCGACGGCGATCTCCTCCACAGTGAACTGGGTGTCGGTCAGCCGGTCGTGAGCGCCGACCACTCCGCCTGTCACGCACAGCTTCAGGAAGGAGGCTCCGCGACGGAAGGCTTCGCGCACGTTGCCTCGCAGCTCGTCGGCGTTGCCCGACATCATGGACAGGGCGCACAGACCCGGAACGTGATGACTGCTCCACAGCTCGGTGGGTTCCCAGTCGGCTCCGTAGTAGCCGTGCCCGCCGGTTTGGCACTGAACAGGTCCACATGACAACACGCGCGGTCCCCTGACCTTGCCCTTCGCGATCGTGGTGACGACGCCGCCGTCGATCCCGCCGGTGTCTCGAACGGTCGTGAAGCCGGCATCGAGTGTCGCGCCAGCCGTGGCGAAGATGTCCGCCGCGATCTCAGCGGCACTGAGCTGAAACGAGAACTGCGGCCGGATCAGGCTCGACAAGCCCAGGTGAACGTGAGCGTCGATCAGGCCAGGCGTCATCGTCAGCCCCTCGGCATCGAGGTGCTCGCCGTGTGCGCTGGAGGCACCAAGCCGGGCGATATGCCCGTCTTCGATGCTGACGTCGACGTTGACGGGGTCGCGACCCGACCCGTCGACGACCGCTGCGCCGACTACCTGAAAACTTCCCACCAGTCGTCCCCTCCGTCGTTGCGAGCCGACTGAGACCATGTGTGAAGCACCACGACACCGTCAGTCGTTCTTTTCCAATGGATAAACTGTGGGAGTGATCCTGTCAAGCACGGAACGCAAAGGCGACGCACGCGAGCGCCTCTTGGCCCGGCTTCTCGACGCCTACGAAGAGGCGCTTCCCTCACCGGAGGTGTCGCTCCGTGAGATCGCCGCCAGGACCCAGACCAGCCATGCCCTCCTGCGGTACCACTTCGGGTCACTCTCGGGTGTCTTGGCGGCCATGCTCAAGGCACAGCGATCTCGTGACAACGAGGCGCTTTTCGAGGCCGCCCAGCAAGGCAGCTTCGACGACCTCGTCGTGGCGATCTGGCGGGCCTACACTCGACCGGAGCAGCTGTCGCGTGTCCGTGGCTTCTTCCACGTCGTAGGACTGGCCGCGTACAGCCCGGCGGACTTTCGTGAGTTCATCGACTCGCTCGATGACCTGACCAAGATGCTGGCCTCGCTGGCGGAACGCGAAGGGCTCGACGCCAAGGAAGCGCTGACTTTGGCCACCGTCACCATTGCCGCGATGCGTGGCCTGCTCTTGCAGGAGGTTCTGACACCGACAGCCCACTCGGAGGACGCGGTGACCTTGATCCTGCACCTAAAAGACCGTCGGGTAACCACATCGAAGCGCTCTGTTACGGCGAGGCACGCCGATGCCGAGTGCTCGACAAATAGATCATCCCCGCCATGATCGCGTTATGTGCGCAACTGCAACTGTGGCGGGGATGACGCCCGATCATGCTATCCGTCGAGCTTGACCGATGCGGTGTGGGAGGTCCTCGCGCCTTCCGTTCCGATCTTCCTCGACCCCCTGATCGACGCAGACGCCTCCGGCGCAGTGGTCAGCCGCCGATCCGGAGGGTGTCTATCCGGCGGTGCTGTCCGCGCCGCCGTCGGTCATGCGCAGCGGCCGGTAGCCGTCGGCGTCGAGCTGGGCGAGTTCGCCGTCGATGCCGACCGAATGGGGTGCGGGCCGTGTCGGGTGCTGTGCCGTCCCGGCCGCCGTCGTGCGTCCGGCACCCGCCGGCCCACCCCTGCCGGGGGACGTCCGGTGTGCCCGACGTCGTCCGGTGCGTTGACTGGGAGAAGATAGATACGGATGCTATCCGGGTGGATCCCAAGGCCCGGGGGATAGCCAGCGGGGTTGACCGGGGGGCATCCCGTCACGTTCAGGTGGGGGCGGTAGGTGTCCACATCCTGCAGACCCTACCGGCGAGCAACGTCAACCGGGACAACTCCGGCTCCCCCAAGACCGCCACCTACGGCGGGGTCCGTCGGGCAAGGGTCTCGTCCCAGTCATGGAAGCGCGCGGTCCGGCTCGC
>NZ_MUYZ01000106.1:0-19713 GCF_003013775.1 Micromonospora sp. MH33 | reverse complement strand
CTGCTCGCCGCCGTGCTGGGGGTGACCCTGGTCGGCGGCCTGCATCTCGCCCTGAGCGCGGCCGGCCGGCACGGCCGGGCGCTCACCCTGCCCCCGGCGCTGCTGACCGCCGTGCTGCTGCTGGCCGGCTCGGTCGCCGCGCGGCGGGCCACCCGCCCGGCGCCGGACACCCGACCGGTCCCGGCCGGTCCCGAGGTCGTCGGCTCACGGCCGTGACCAGGGCCGCAAGTAGCATGTGAGGCATGGCGCAGTCCACCGTCCCCACCGCCGGCTCCGACGCGGGCGACCGCTCCGGCCTGGCCGGGGACGCGGTGCGCCGGATCATGCACATCGCCTCGGCGATGCGGCACTACCAGGACGAGGAGATCGCCGCGCTGGGGCTCACCCCGGCCGTCGCCCGCGCCCTGGACGAACTGGACCCCGACCGGCCCCTGCCGGCCCGGGACCTCGCCGAGCAGTTGCGCTGCGACCGCTCCAACGTCACCGGGCTGGTCGACAAGCTGGAGCAGGCCGGGCTGGTGGAGCGGCGGGTCGACCCGGCCGACCGGCGGCAGAAGACGCTGGTGGTGACGGCCGAGGGCCGGCGGGTCCGGGAACGGGTCCGGCTGGTGATGTCCGACTCCCGACTGCTCGGCGGGCTCACCACCGGGGAGCTGGCCACACTGCGTGAGCTGGTCTGGAAGGTCTCCGACGGCGGTTGCCCGGAGCAGTGCGGGGAGTCCTGACACCGGGCGGGCGGAACGTGTCCGACTGGGCGAGGTGGGCTCCGGTCGGTAATGCTGTCCGACGTGAGCACCCCGCAAGATCTCGACGACCGGTTCCGGGCGGCCCTCACCGCGCTCGGCACCCCCGCCCAGCGGCGCGACCTGGGTGAACCGCTACCCGGCGGCGCGCCGCTGACCGGGGCGCAGGCACTGGCCCTGTTCGACGCCCAGCTGACCAGCCGGCTGCTCGACCTCGCCGGGCGCTGGCTGCGCAGCTTCGGCGAGGGGTACTACACGATCGGGTCCGCCGGCCACGAGGGCAACGCCGCGGTGGCCGCGGCGCTGCGGCCGACCGATCCCGCCCTGCTGCACTACCGCTCCGGGGCCTTCTACTGCCTGCGCGCCGCCCAGGCGGCGGGCGCCTTCCCGGCCGGCCCGGCGGTCCCCGACGCCGACGGTCCCGCCGCCCTGATCCCCGACCCGCGTACCCCGGGCGACGACGGTGCGGACGCGGACCCCGCGCTCGACGCCGGAACGCCGGACTCAGAGCAGGTGACCGGGTCGGCCGATCCGGGCGTGGAAGTGTCCGACCCCGGCGCTGCCCGGTCCGAGCCCGGCACGGCGCCGTCCGGCCCCGGCGCCGATTCCTTCGCCACCGGCGCGGGCCCGTCCGACCCCGGGGCGGGTCGGTCCACCGCCGGGGCGGATGCGGACGCGGAGGACGGCTCCGGCGCGGCGACGGGGACGGACGGCCCGACCGAGGCGCCGTTCGTCGACGGCGGCGGGGTGCCGGGTGGGCCCGTCCGGGCCGGTGCCGAGGCCGAGGCGGCGAGCCTGCCGACGGGGGTCGGGGTGGCCGTGGACGCCGCCGGCTCGGCGACGGCCGGCGTACCCGAACTGCCGCCGCCCGACCCCGACGACGCCTACGCGGCCGCGGCGCGGGACGTGCTGCGCGGGATGGTCGCCTCCGCGGAGGAGCCGATCGCCGGGGGCCGGCACAAGGTCTTCGGCCGGGCCGACCTCGCGGTCATCCCGACCACCTCCACGATCGCCTCGCACCTGCCCCGGGCGGTCGGCATGGGTCTCGCCCTGGAACGGCTGCGCCGTGGCGGCCGCCGGACCGACGGGGACACCGCGCCCTGGCCGTCGGACGCCATCGTGGTCTGCTCGTTCGGCGACGCCTCGGTCAACCATGCCACCGCCACGGCGGCGTTCAACACCGCCGGCTGGTACGACCACACCGGGCTGCGCATCCCGGTCCTCTTCGTCTGCGAGGACAACGGGCTCGGCATCAGCGTGCGCTCACCGCGGGGCTGGGTGGCCGCGACCCTGCGGGCCAGGCCGGGAATCCGCTACTTCGCCGCCGACGGCACGGACGTGGCCGAGGCCTACCGGGTGGCGGGGGAGGCGGCGGCCTGGGTACGCCGGCACCGGCGGCCGGCCGTGCTGCACCTGAGCACCGTGCGGCTGATGGGCCACGCCGGCGCGGACGCGGAGACCGCGTACCGCAGCCCCGCCGAGATCGCCGCGGACGTGGCGCGGGACCCGCTGCTGGCCACCGCCCGGCGGCTGGTCGAGGCCGGCTACGCCACCGGCGGGGAACTGCTGGCCCGGTACGACGAGCGCGGCTGGCAGATCCGCCGGCTCGCCGAGGAGGTGCTCGACGAGCCGAAGCTGGCCTCCCCGGTCGACGTGGTCGCCGAACTGGCCCCGCGCCGGCCGGTCCGCATCTCCCGGGCGGTCGCCGATGCGGGGACCCGGGCGGCGGGCCCGGACGCCGGTGCCCGTGTCGAGGCGTTCGGCGGCAAGCTGCCGGAGCTGGCCGGGCCGCTCACCCTGGCGCAGAGCATCAACGCCGCGCTGGCCGACGGGATGCTCGACCACCCCGGGATGGCCGTCTTCGGCGAGGACGTGGCCGCCAAGGGCGGGGTGTACGGGGTGACCAAGGGGCTGCGCGACAGGTTCGGGGCGGCACGGGTGTTCGACACCCTGCTCGACGAGACCTCGATCCTCGGGCTCGCGCTGGGCGCGGGCGTGGCCGGGATGCTGCCGGTGCCGGAGATCCAGTACCTGGCGTACCTGCACAACGCCGAGGACCAGCTCCGGGGCGAGGCGGCGACCATGCGGTTCTTCTCCCGGGGGGCGTTCCGCAACCCCATGGTGGTCCGGGTGGCCGGGCTGGCCTACCAGGAGGGCTTCGGCGGGCACTTCCACAACGACAACTCGGTGGCCGTGCTCCGCGACGTGCCGGGGCTGGTCATCGCGGTGCCGGCCCGCCCGGACGACGCCGCGCCGATGCTGCGTACCTGCCTGGCCGCCGCCGCGGTGGACGGCGCCGTCAGCGTCTTCCTGGAGCCGATCGCGCTCTACCACACCCGCGACCTCTACACGGACGGCGACGGCGAGTGGCTGGCCGAGTACGCCGAGCCCGGCGCCTGGGCCGCCCGCCACGTGCCGATCGGCCGTGCCCGGATCTACGGGGTCGGCTCGGCCGAGGACCTCACCATCCTCACCTTCGGTAACGGCGTCCGGATGTCGCTGCGGGCGGCGGCCACGCTGGCCGACGAGGGGATCGGCAGCCGGGTGGTGGACCTGCGCTGGCTGGCCCCGCTGCCCGTGGCGGACATCATCCGGGAGGCCTCGGCCACCGGCCGGGTGCTGGTCGTCGACGAGACCCGCCGCTCCGGCGGGGTGGGTGAGGGCGTGATCGCCGCGCTCGTCGACGGCGGGTACGTGGGAACGGTGCGCCGAGTGGCCGGACTTGACTCGTTTGTACCATTAGGTCCGGCGGCGCGTCAGGTTCTGGTCTCCGAGGAAGCCATCACCCAGGGTGCCCGTACGCTGCTGGCACGGTAAATTCCGTTCCACCCGGTGCGCCACTTGCGCGGCGAGCCACAACTGTGTGGACTGGGCGCGACGGCGTCGGACGACGTCACGAGCAGGGATGAGATGAGGAGGCACGCGACAGTGAGCGCGACCGCTGGTCAGGCCGCCGACGGGGTACGCAGCCTGGCGGACCGGTTCGGGATCGAGCCGGGGATGGTCGTCATGGAGATGGGCTACGACGACGACGTCGACCAGGATCTCCGGGACGCCCTGACCGACCGCTGTGGAGAGCTGGTCGACGAGGACACCGACGAGGTGGTCGACTCGGTTCTCGTCTGGTACCGCGACGGCGACGGCGACCTCTTCGAGCTCCTCGTCGATGCCCTCGGACCGCTGGCCGACAACGGCGTGGTCTGGCTCCTGACGCCCAAGGCCGGCCGGGACGGTCACGTCGAGCCGAGCGAGGTCGCGGAGAGCGCGCAGACCGCCGGCCTCCAGCAGACCTCCACCATCAACGCGGGCCGCGACTGGAGTGGCGCCCGCCTCGTGCTCCGCCGCGGGTCGAAGGGCAAGAAGTAGGGCGCGGCAGCACCCCGGCGGCCGGTGTCGCCGGTGTCGCCGGTGTGGCAGGCTGATCATCTCCAGAACCGAACCCAAGGAGTTCGCATGCCCATTGAGGTTGGCGCCGAGGCGCCGGACTTCGTGCTCAAGGACCAGAACAACCAGGAGGTCCGGCTCGCCGACTTCCGCGGCCGGCGCACCGTGCTGCTGGTCTTCTACCCGCTCGCCTTCACCGGGATCTGCCAGGGCGAGCTGTGCGAGGTGCGGGACAACCTCAACGAGTACGTCAACGACGACGTCCAGGTGCTGACCGTCAGCGTCGACTCCGTCTACGCCCACAAGATCTGGGCCGACCGGGAGGGCTACCAGTTCCCGCTGCTGGCCGACTTCTGGCCGCACGGCGCGGTGGCCCAGGCGTACGGCGTCTTCAACGACGTCGCGGGCATCGCCAACCGGGGCACCTTCGTCATCGACAAGGCCGGCGTGGTCCGGTTCGCCGAGATGAACATGCCCGGTGAGGCCCGGGACCAGCAGGGCTGGCGCAAGGCCCTGGCCGAGGCCGTCGCCGCCTGATCCCACCCGGGCACGTCGTTCGACCGGGTCGGAGGCCGGCAGGTAAGCTTGCCGCTCCGGCCCGCCGTACGGGCGTTCCGGGCGCGTAGCTCAGCGGGAGAGCACTCGCCTTACAAGCGAGGGGTCGCAGGTTCGAAACCTGCCGCGCCCACCATCACCTGAACAGGCGGATCCGCCCGAGCCCGAGCAACTTGCCGGGGCGGGCGGAGTGCCCGGCATCATCCGGTCAGCCATCGAGCGAGCAGCCGGTTCGTCTGAGAAGTCGTACGAGACTTCACGCCCTCCGTCAGCGCCGAGGCGGCCTCACGCCCGCCACAGCCTGCAGTCGGAGTCGGTGACATCTGAGTGGCTGCGGGCGCACTCGAACTCAGGCAGAGAACGAACCATTGCCGCCAAGACGCCATGCACGAGGGGAAGGCCGCCCAGCTCGCTGATCCCGACCCACGCGATGTCGTCATGCTCGTCAGGTGCACGGTTGGTCGGAGAGCCAACCCAGTCTCCAACTTGCCAGACGCCCACGTGAACGGCGTCCGCACCACTGCCGGCATGCAAGACGCCCAACCGTGAAGCGGACTCCGCCACAATGTGAACACCGAGCTCCTCGTGCATCTCACGCGCGAGGGCTTGTAGTTCCGACTCACCCGCTTCGACTTGCCCCCCGGGCAGATCCCAGACATCGGGGTATGCCCGTTTGGTCGGCCTGCGGTGTACTAGCAGGACCGCGCCGTTTTCAACGAGTGCGCCTGTGACGACGACATGCATGACGGGATTACAGCAGAGGGATAGGACAAGCTCGCTCCGGCCAAAGGGGACGCCCAGACGCCCGAATCTGCCGCGATCCGATCGCTACGGGGCGTGCCCTTTGAGCGTGTTTTAGAAGGTCTGTTGTGGACGGCGTGGCGGCATGAGATCGATCGACGGGCCGGGCAGGCGTCTGGCGACGCGCGGTGGCTGGGCGAGGGCGTGAAGATGCCACGGGCTGGATTGTGGGCCGGGCTTGCAACAGGCAGGAGACGGCCACCGTCAGTCCCGCTGCTTCCACCAGGCTGTGAGACCGGCAAGGAGGAAAAGGAGGCTAGGTCCCGCGAAGACCACCAGCACAAACTCGACGACCGCGCCGGCATCCATCGGCCGAATGTAGACGACTTGCGGGTTCTGGTCCACAACGTCGAGAGACGTCAGCCGCGTGGGGCACACAGGGGCAAAAGACAACGTCAAACGTTGTCGGCCAGGCGAATTACGACGCCATCGCCGTCGGCTCGCCGGCGGCGTCGCGTGCTGGGGCCGGCGCCTCCCGGTCCTGCTTGCGGGTCCGGGTGCGGACCTGGAGGACCGCCACGGAGGACAGCACCAGGGCACCGCCGGCGAGTTGGACCGGGCTCAGGGACTCGCCGAGGGTGAGCGCGGCCAGTCCGGTGGTGACCACCGGTTCGAAGGTCGACAGGATGGCCGCGGTCGACGGGCCGGTACGCCTCAGGCCGGCGAAGAAGGTGAGCATCGCCAGGACGGTGGAGACAACGGCGATACAGGCCAGCCAGAACCATCCCGGCAGCTGGAAGCCGAGGTCGACCCCGCCGGTGAGCAGGGCGCCCGCGCCGAGGGTGCCGGCGGCCCCGGTCATCACCAGCGCGGACAGGACCACGGGTGGCAGCCGGTGCACGACGGTGTCGGCGACGAGGATGTAGACGGTGTAGGTGACCGCGGCACCGAAGGCCAGCAGCGCCCCGACCGGGTGGAAGCTCGCCCCGCCGGCGCCGAGCAGCACCAGCAGCGTTCCGCCCGAGGCGGCCAGCAGCGCGGCGGACCGTCCCGGTGTCAGCCGGTCCCGGCCCAGCAGCACCGCCGCCACGGTGACCAGGACCGGGTAGGTGTAGAGGATCAGGGACAGCAGCGAGGCATCCATCAGGTGCAGGGCGGAGAAGAACAGGCCCGCCTGGGCCGCGTACCCGACCGCGCCCAACGCGACCGCGGTCGCCAGCACCCGGCCGGTCGGTACGCCTCGGTGTTCGCCCGGTTCCGCTCGTCGTAGGCCGGGGCGCAGGAGGAGGATCACGCCCAGCAGCGCGGCTGCCAGGCTGAAGCGCACCAGCAGCAGAGCCGCCGGTGAGACACCCGCGTCGTACGCGAACTTGCCGAAGATCGCCATCGCGCCGAAGCACGCCGCGGACACGAGACACAGCGCCGGACCCATGCGACGAGCATCGGCCACCGTACTCATCTGGTCCAGCGACGATTTGTGGAGATGAATCATTAGAATTTCTGCATGGTCGCCCTGGATCTTCGCCGTCTCCGCTTCCTCCGGGAGTTCGAGGAGCGGGGCACCCTGGGAGCGGTCGCCGCCGCTCTCGGCTACAGCCCGTCGACGGTGTCCCAGCAGTTGGCCCTCCTGGAGAAGGAGACCGGCACCCGGCTGTTCGAAAAGGCCGGGCGCGGCGTGCGGCTCACCGACGCCGGGCAACTGCTGGCCGGGCATGCGCGGGTGCTGCTGTCGGCGGCCGAGGCGGCAGAGGCGGACCTGGCTGCGCTGAGCGGCGAAGTCCGCGGCACCGTGCGGGCCGGCGGCCTGCAATCGGCGGCTCGCCGCCTGCTGGTGCCCGCCGTGGCCCGCATGGCGGCCGACCACCCACAGCTACGCGCGGAGATCTTCGAACTCGAACTCGAACAGGCCCTGCCGGGCCTGCGGCTGGGCGCGGTCGACCTGGTGATCGGGGACGAGTACGACGGCCACCCCCGGCCACGACCGGCCGGGCTGCGCTTCGCGTTCCTGCACGAGGAACCTCTGAAGGTCGTCCTGCCGGCAGCCCATCCGCTCGCCGGAACGGGAGCGCCCGTCCCGGTGGCCCTGCTGCGATCGGACGTCTGGACCGCCTCCGCCGAGGGGACCGGGCATCACGCCATGGTGGTCGGAACCTGCCGATCCCTCGGCGGGTACGAGCCCGACCTGCGCCACCGCTCCAGCGACGCCGACGTGCAACTCGAACTGGTCCGTGTCGCGGCAGCCGTCGCGTTGCTGCCGGCGTTGACCCTGCCGGCCGACGATCCCGCTCTCGCCGTCCGGGACGTCGCCGAAGCCACCGTTCGGCGCCGCCTGGTCGTCGTCACGCGGGACGCCCCGCAAGCTCCCGCACTGACCACCTTCCTGGCAGCCGTGACAGACCAGGCCAACAAGATCAACCAGGAGGCGCCCGCGACGCCCGCTTAGGCCGACACGTCAACCGTCATCGGCGGGGGCATCTCCGCCCCCTGGATCAGAGGTGCAGCACCGCAGGCAGTACGGACCGTGGCCGTACTGCCTGCGGCCGTTCGGCCCCGGCCCGGTCAGCGGAGCGACCGGAAGGCGGTGCGGAGCTCGTCGCACAGCAGTTGCGGCTGTTCCCAGGCCGCGAAGTGCCCGCCCCGGTCGAGCTTGTTGTAGTGGATGAGATTCGGGTAGGCCCGCTCGGCCCAACTCCGCGGGGTCTCGTAGAGCTCGTCCGGGAAGACGCTGACGGCGGCGGGCACGGAGACGTCCTTGGCGCCGAGGAAGGAGAGCTTGTTCTCCCAGTAGAGGCGAGCGGCGGAGACTCCGGTGTTCGTCAACCAGGTGAGCGTGATGTTGTCGAGGATGTCGTCGCGGGTGAGGCCGCCGGGCTGCCCGGCGAAGGCCCGGCAGATCAGCTCCAGGCTGGCCGCGTCGTGGTCGCACATGAAGCTGGCCAGGGCCATGGGCGAGTCGGCGAGACCGATCAGCGTCTCGGGACGTGTCGCCATGATCAGCGCGTAGGCGGAGTGCTTCCAGAAGAAGTCCTGCTGCTCGCAGGCCCGCCGCTCCTCGTCGGAGAGGTTGGCCGGCAGCTTGGCGAGGGCGTTGTTGATTCCGGTGATGTCGGACTGGACCAGCGCGTCGATCTCGGGCGGAACCGTGCTCGGCATGTTGGTGTGGATGCCGGCCAGTTCCGGCGGCGCCTGCACGCCCATGACGTTGGTGATCAGTGCGCCCCAGTCGCCGCCCTGGGCGACGAACCGGTCGTAGCCGAGGCGTTTCATCAGCTCGGTCCAGGCGCGGGCGATGTGTTCCGGGCCCCAGCCGGGTTCGGTCGGCTTGCCGGAGAACCCGTAGCCGGGCATCGACGGGATCACCAGGTGAAAGGCGTCCGACGCGGACCCGCCGTGTGCGGTGGGATCGGTGAGCGGGCCGATGATCTTCAACTGTTCGATGATCGAGCCGGGCCAGCCGTGGGTGACGATGAGCGGCAACGCGTCCTCGTGCTTGGACCGGATGTGCAGGAAGTGGATGTCCAGGCCGTCGATCTCGGTGATGAAGTTCGGCAGGGAGTTCAGTCTCGCCTCGACCTTGCGCCAGTCGTACTCCTTCGCCCAGTAGCGGGCGAGCGCCTGGCTGGTCTCGAGCGGCACGCCCTGCGACTGGTCGTTGACGAGTTGCTTGTCGGGCCAGCGGGTGGCCGCGATGCGCTGTCGCAACGCCTGGAGATCCGACTCGGGGATCTCCACCGTGAACGGCCGGATGTCGGTGGCGCGGGCCAGGGTCTGCGTCTTGGCGGCCACGTGGCCTCCTTCTCCTCGGTCTTGACGTGGGCGGCAGGTGCGATCAGCTCCGGCTCTCTCCCCGCCGGGGGAGCTTCCAGTCGGGCCGGGGGAAGTGACAGGTGTAGCCGCCGGGATGCTTCTCCAGGTAGTCCTGGTGTTCCGGCTCGGCCTCCCAGAAGGGGCCTGCCGGGGTGACCTCGGTGACCACCTTGCCCGGCCACAGGCCGGAGGCGTCCACGTCGGCGATGGTGTCCTCGGCGACCTGTCGCTGCTGGTCGTCGCAGTAGAAGATGGCGGACCGGTAGCTGGTCCCGACATCGCCGCCCTGACGGTTCTTCGTGGTCGGGTCGTGCACCTGGAAGAAGAACTCGAGAAGGTCGCGGTAGGAGAGCTTGGCGGGGTCGAATTCGATCTCGATCGCCTCGGCGTGGCCCTCGTGGTTCCGGTAGGTCGCGTTCGGCACGTCCCCGCCGGTGTAGCCGACCCGGGTGTGCACGACGCCGGGGCGCTTCCGGATCAGGTCCTGCATCCCCCAGAAGCAGCCGCCGGCCAGGACCGCCTTCTCCGTGTCGCTCATCGCTGTCGCCCCCCGTCCGAATGCTCGAACAATCCGCGGTATTCGCCATAACCCTCGCGTTCGAGGTCGTCGAGCCGGATGAACCGGAGGGAGGCGGAGTTCATGCAGTACCGCAACCCGCCGGTCTCCACGGGGCCGTCGTCGAACACGTGGCCCAGATGGCTGTCCCCGTGCGCCGACCGGACCTCCGTGCGGACCATGCCGAGGGTGGAATCGCGCACCTCGACCACGTTCTTCGGTTCGATCGGCTTGGTGAAGGACGGCCAGCCGGTGCCGCTGTCGTACTTGTTGACGGAGGCGAAGAGGGGTTCGCCGGACACGACGTCGACGTAGATGCCCGGCTCCTTGTTGTCCCAGTACGGGTTGTCGAAGGCCGGCTCCGTGCCGCCTTCCTGGGTGACCCGGTACTGCTCGGGCGACAACCGGGACACGGCTTCCGGGTTCTTCCGATACTCGGGTGACACCGTTGTTCCTCTCGGGCGGGTCCCGGCAGACCTGCCGGGTCCAATCGGGCCTGCAAGCGGCGCGGATGCCTACCCGGCCGGCCGACGGCTAACCGTGCTCGGCGCAGCCGTCGGCGCCGAGACCGGTTTGCCGGTGGGAGCGGCCGGGGTAAACGGCTGTTCATGACGGATCCGGAGCAGAGCCGGCGGCAGCAGGAGCAAGCGCTCGAGCGCGGCGAGGTGTATCAGGACGTCGAGGGTCGCCGCACGGAGGACCCGGCGACGGGGGCCGCCCACGCCGACAGCGAAGCCGACCGCAACGTCGAGCACCTGCGCCGCGGCGAGGTCGGCCCGGGCGTCCCGGAGGAGTAGCGCCGGAGTTCACCGTCTCCGGCGGGCCTCCGCCTCGGCGTCGAGCCGATCGTTGAGCGCCAGCGCCGTGTTGATCAGCGCGAGGTGGCTGAAGGCCTGCGGGTAGTTGCCGATCTGCTCGCCGGTCGCGGCGATCTCCTCGGCGTAGAGGCCGAGGTGGTTGCTGAAGGTGAACATCTTCTCGAAGGTGAGCCGGGCGTCGTCGAGGCGGCCGGAGCGGGCCAGTGCCTCGGCGTACCAGAAGGTGCACATGTTGAAGGTGCCCTCGTGGCCGGGGAGCCCGTCGGGGGAGTGGACCGGGTCGTACCGGTGGACCAGGCTGTCGGAGACCAGTTCCCGCTCGATGGCGTCGAGGGTGCGGCACCACATCGGATCCGACGGCGTCACGAAGCCGACCGCCGGCATGGAGAGCAGTGCGGCGTCCAGGACGTTCTCGCCGTAGGCCTGGACGAAGGAGCCCCGGCCCCGGTGGTAGCCGCGCGCCATCACCTGGTCGTAGATCAGGTTCCGCTGGGCGGTCCAGCAGCCGACGTCCCCGGGACGGCCGGTGCGGGCGGCGAGCCGGATGGCCCGGTCCAGCGCCACCCAGGACATCACCCGGCCGAAGGTGTAGTCCCGGGGATGGTGGCGGCTCTCCCAGATGCCGGCGTCGGGCTGGTCCCAGTTGTGGCACAGCCAGTCGACGAGCCGTACGGTGCTCTTCCACACCTGGTGGGAGACCCGGATGCCCTGTTCGTCGGCGACGTGCATGGCGAACAGCGCCTCGCCGTGGATGTCGAGCTGGAGCTGGTCCGCGGCGCCGTTGCCGATCCGGACGGGCCGGGAGCCGCGGTAGCCCTCCAGGTGGTCGAGTGTCTCCTCGTGCAGGTCGGACGAGCCGTCGACCCGGTACATGATCTTCAGCGGGGCCTGGTGGTCGCCGGCCTCACGGATCCGCTCGTCGAGCCAGTCCATGTACCGGCCGACCTCCTCGGTGAAGCCGAGGCCGAGCAGCGCGTGCACCGAGAAGGACGTGTCCCGGACCCAGGTGTAGCGGTAGTCCCAGTTGCGTGTGCCGCCGACCAGTTCGGGCAGCGCGGCCGTCGGCGCGGCGATCATGGCGCCGGTGGGCGCGTACGTCATCAGCTTCAGCGTGATGGCCGACCGTTCGACCATCTCCCGCCACCGGCCGGTGTACCGGGAGCGCTCGACCCACCGTCGCCAGTAGTCGCGGGTCCACTCGAACATCGCCTGCACCTCTTCGAGCGGGACGGCCCGGGGTTCCGCGTCCGAGTTCGTCTCCAGCACCACCCCGCCGGTGTCGCCCTCGTTGAGGGTGCCGAACCCGACCAGGTCGCCGTCCTCCAGGTGCATGTCCTCCTCGGCGATCAGGCGGCGGACCGGTTGGACCGGGTTGAAGGTGAGCGACGCGGACGAGCCGCGGAAGACGTACCCGTTGCGGTGCCGCTCCAGGCGGGGTCGCTCCCGCGCGTAGTCGAACCGGGGCCGGCACTCCAGCCGGAACCGCATGCTGCCCCGGACCATGGTGACGATCCGCACCAGGCGGTGCACGTCGGTCGCCTTCTCGCCGGTGACCGGCATGAAGTCCTGGACCTCGGCGACCCCGTCGGCGCTGATGAACCGCGTGATGAGGATCGGGGTGCCCGGCAGGTAGAGCTGCTTGGTGACGTACGTGGTCTCGTCGGGGGCGATGCGGAAGAAGCCGCCGCGCTCCCGGTCCAGCACGCTGGCGAAGATGCTGGGGGAGTCGAAGCGGGGCGCGCAGAACCAGTCGATCGTCCCGTCGCAGGTCACCAGGGCGGCGGTCTGGAGATCACCGATCAGCCCGTGGTCCTCGATCGCCGGATACCCGTCGTCCACGTCGCCCCCCGTCTCGACTGCACCCCTCCGCAGTAACCTAAAGGGGAATAATGTCCGCGTAAGTCTTATTCGTGAATGCCACCCCTGCGCGTGGTCGATCGCGCCGCCTCGACCGCCCGGCGGGTCTCCTCGGCGACCAGATCGCCGTTGATCGCGGCGGCCGCCGTGGCGCCCGCGGCCGCGGCCGCGCCGACCTGGGCGGCCGGGTCGGTGACGTTGCCCGCGACCCACACGCCGGGCACCGCGGTACGCCCCGTCGGGTCGGCGGGAACGTGCTCGCCGACCCCGGCCGGATGCGCCACCGCCGGCAACCCGAGCGCCGCCAGGAACCCGGCCCGCGCCACCATCCGGGGGCCGGCGGCCAGCACCTCGCGCGCGACCAGCCGGCCGTCGCGCAGGCGTACCCCGACCAGTCGGTCCGCGACGACCTCCACCGACGCGACCTCGCCCTCCACGACGTGGACGCCCCGGGCCGCCAGCTGCTCGGCCTGCTCGTCGGTGAGCGGCGGCGCGGTGTGGCGGAGGAAGAGGACGTCGTCGCTCCACTGGCGGAACATCAGCGCCTGGTGCACCGCCAGCGGCCCGGTGGCCAGCACCCCGATCGGCCGGTCGCGCACCTCCCACCCGTGGCAGTACGGACAGTGCAACACGTCCCGACCCCACCGCTCGCCCAGTCCGGGCAGCTCCGGCAGCTCGTCCACCAGTCCGGTGGCCACCAGCAGCCGGGCGGCCCGGACCGGGCGGCCGTCGGCCAGCGCGACCACGAAGCCCTCGCCGTCGCGGGTCACCGTGTCGACCTGGCCGTCCAGCAGGTGCCCGCCGTACCGGCGGACCTCGTCCCGGCCGCGTGCCAGCAGCTCTGCCGGGGGCATGCCGTCGCGGGCCAGCAGCCCGTGCACCCCCTCGGCCGGGGCGTTGCGCGGGCTGCCCCCGTCGATCACCAGGACCGACCGGCGCGCCCGGGCCAGCATCAGCGCCCCGCTCAACCCGGCGGCGCCGCCGCCGATCACGACCACCTCGTAGCCGTCTTCCCGTAGCTCGGTCACTCTGACCACCTCCCGCGGCAACCCTGCGGCGGTGGTGGCCATACTCGCAAACTTTGTTGCTGATATGGCAAACTGGTGGCATGGACGACGACCTCGACCAGGCACTCGACGCGGTCGGCCCCCGACTGCGCGCGCTGCGCCGCGAACGGGAGACCACCCTGGCGGACCTGTCGGCCGCCACCGGCATCTCGGTGAGCACCCTGTCCCGGCTGGAGTCCGGCAGCCGCCGCCCCACCCTGGAACTGCTGCTGCCGCTGGCCCGGGCACACGGCGTGACGCTCGACGAGCTGGTCGGCGCCCCACCCACCGGCGACCCGCGCATCCACCTGCGGCCGGTCACCCGGCACGGCATGACCATGCTGCCGCTCACCCGCCGGCCCGGCGGCATCCAGGCGTACAAGCTGGTCATCCCGGCCGGCGGCCGGCCCGCCGAGCCCACCCCGCAGACCCACGAGGGGTACGAGTGGGTCTACGTGCTCAACGGGCGGCTGCGGCTGGTCCTCGGCGAGCACGACCTGGTGCTCACGCCCGGCGAGGCGGCCGAGTTCGACACCCGGGTGCCGCACTGGTTCGGTCCCGCCGACGGTGAGGCGGTCGAGTTCCTCAGCCTCTTCGGCGCCCAGGGAGAACGCGCTCACCTCCGCGCCCGCCCCCGGGAAACCGGTCGAAGCTGACCGCCCCGCCGCCGCTGGGTCGGGGCGCCGGTCACGCACCGTGACGGGCCGGGACGGAGCTCGTTGGTCACTCGGCGGCCGACGCTCACCGGACTGACCCGGGCGCCCTCCGTTCCGCGTTCAGTCCGGCACCGGGAGCACCGACATGACCCTGACCGCCCGGTCCAGCGCCCCGCCGCGTACCGCGCGGCGGCAGAACTGCTTCGACGCACTCCGGCTGGCGGCCGCCGGCTGCGTCCTGGTCCAACACGCCAGCACACACCTGGGCGCCGGCTTCCTGTGGTACCGCCACGGGGGCGCCCTGTGGTTCTTCGACGGCGTCGTCGCGTTCTTCATCCTCAGCGGCGGCATGGTGTACGCCTCCGCGGAACGCTGCCGCCGCGAGGGCCGGCCCGCCCGGGAGTACCTGCGCAACCGGTTCCTCCGGATCGTCCCGGCGCTCTACCTGTACTTCGCGGTGATGTCCGCCGCGCTGGTCGCGCTGGGGATCGTGTCCCTCACCGCGGTCGGCGGCACGCCGTTCCTGGCCTGGGCGGCCAGCAACCTGGCGCTGGTCCCCGTCTACCACCCGGCCCTGTTCCACGGGTTCGGCGTGGGCGTGGTGAACGGCAGCCTCTGGACCATCCCGGTCGAGGTCAGCTTCTACCTGCTGCTGCCCGCCCTCGTGTGGCTCGCGCACCGGGCCGGTTTCCGGGCCATGGTCGCGGTCGCGTTCACCCTCGGCCTCGCCGGTACCGTCCTGCACGCGGCGCTCGGCGGACCGACCACCGAGGTGCTCGGCGGGAAGCTGCTCGGCGTGACCTTCTGGCCCTGGCTGGCCTTCTTCGTCATCGGCATCGCCGTCGGCCGGGCCTGGCCGAGGCTCCCGCGGCACTGGGCGCTGGCCGCCGGCTGCGCGCTGCTGTACGCGGCCGGCACCGCTCTCCGCCTCCAGGTCGACGCGGACTGGTCCATGGTGATGGCCGTCGCCACCGCTCTGCCTCTGGCGTACCTGCTGTTCTGGGTCGGCCATCACGGGCCGGTGGTGCTGCGCCGGTCGACCGAGCGGCTCGGTGACCTCAGCTTCGGCGTCTACATCTGGCACATGCCCGTGATCAATCTGTTGCTCTGGTCGGGCCTGGCGGGGCGGCTGCGCGACACCGCGCTGGTCACCGTGGTCATCGTGGTCACCGGGCTGCTCGCGTACGCCTCGTGGCACCTCGTGGAGAAGCCCGCCCTGCGCCTCAAGCGCTACACCTCCCGGCCCGGCGCGCTCAACGCGGAATGGACCGCCCGGCACCGGGCCCGGACGTGACCTTGCCCACCTGCGCGCCGGCTCCCCGCGTAGGGGCAGGTCATCCGCCGTTACCCGGCGGTTAAGGTAGGCATCGCGAAGTCGCTTCCCGGAACCCCGGGCGCGGCTTCGTAGTGCTTCACGGGATCCGTGGAGCCCAGCCGTCCCGACGTTCTCCGGGCCAACCGAAACGGGACGGCTGCACCCCCACCGCCCGGCCGGCGCGACCGGCTGGGCCAACCCGGAACGGAGTAAGCCACGCCATGAGCGTGACTACGCAGGATCCTGCTGCCCCGGTGGAGCCGGCGGAACCCGCCGCGCAGAGCCGCCTCGACCGCTTCTTCGAGATCACCCGCCGGGGCTCGACGGTCAGGCGCGAGGTGCTCGCCGGGATCACCACCTTCGCGACGATGGCCTACATCGTCGTGCTCAACCCGCTGATCATCGGCACCGCGCCGGACAAGGACGGCAATCTCCTCGGCATCGCGCCGGTCGCCGGGGTCACCGCCCTGGTCGCGGCCGTCATGACGATCATGATGGGCATCGTCGGCCGGGTGCCGTTCGCGGTAGCGACCGGCCTGGGCCTGAACGCCTTCGTCGCCTACGCGGTCGCGTCCCAGATGAGCTGGGCCGAGGCGATGGGCCTGGTCGTCATCGAGGGTCTGATCATCACCGTCCTGGTGCTGACCGGCTTCCGGAAGGCCGTCTTCCGGGCCATCCCGGCCGAGCTGAAGGCGGCCATCGCGGCCGGCATCGGCCTGTTCATCGCGCTGATCGGCTTCGTCGACGGCGGTCTGGTCCGGGCCGGCACCGGCGTGCCGCTGCAGCTCGGCTCGGGCAGCAACGGCACGCTGCACGGCTGGCCCACGGTCGTCTTCCTGGTCGGCCTGCTGGTCACCGGCATCCTGGTCGCCCGCAAGGTGAAGGCCGGCGTCCTGATCGGCATCGTGGCCACCACGGTCGTCGCGGTGGTCGTCAACGCGTTCGCCAAGCCCGGCCCGTCTCTCGTCGACGGCAAGCCCAACCCGGACGGGTGGCGGCTCAACGTGCCGACCCTGCCGGACCCGCTGTTCCAGACGCCCGACCTGCACCTGGTCGGCAACGTGTCGTTCGGCGCGTTCGCCCACGTCGGCCTGGTGACCGCGCTGCTGCTGGTCTTCACCCTGGTGCTGGCCGACTTCTTCGACGTCATGGGCACCACGGTCGGCCTGGCCAGGCAGGCCAACCTGGCCACCGAGGACGGCACCGACATGCCGCGACTGGGCAAGGTGCTCTTCGTGGACGGGGTCGCCGCGGTCGCCGGTGGCGCGGGCAGCGCCTCCTCGGCCACCACGTACGTCGAGTCCTCCTCCGGCATCGCGGACGGCGGGCGGACCGGCCTGACCAGCGTGGTCACCGGCGTGCTCTTCCTCGGCGCGCTGCTGCTCACCCCGCTGGTGTCGCTGGTGCCGAGCGAGGCCGCCGGCCCGGCGCTCGTGGTGGTCGGCGCGCTGATGATCCGCCAGGTCAAGGACATCGACTTCACCGACGTGGGCGTCGCCGTCCCGGCGTTCCTGACCATGACCCTCATGCCGTTCACCTACTCGATCACCAACGGCATCGGCGCCGGTTTCGTCAGCTGGGTGGCGATCCGGGTGGCGCAGGGCAAGGCCCGGCAGATCCATCCGCTGATGTGGGCGGTGGCCGTCGCGTTCGTGATCTACTTCGGCATCAACCTGGTCAAGGCCGTCACCGGCGTCAGCTGACCGACCTGCGCCGCGCCCCCGTTGCCCGTTGGCCCGAGGCAACGGGGGCGCGGCGTATCCGGATCATGGGTTAGAGTGCCGTCGCGCGGACGCGACCGTCGTGGGCGCAGGGGGATGACGCCATGGATCGCCATGAGCTTCCCCTGCCATGCCCTCTTCCGGGTCGCGTTCACTGATCTACCGCAACGCCACCCGGAGCAGCCACACGGCCACCGGCTCATCATCGAGCGGGAGACCGGCCTCACCGTGGGCGCCATCGGGCTGAAGTGGCCGCCCACCGACGGTGCGGTCGAGTTCGGCTACGGCCTGGCCGCGTCCCGGCGGTGCCGGGGCTACACCACCGAAGCGGTCCGCGCCCTGGTGGCCCACGCCCGCACCCTGCCCGGGGTGACGCTGGTGTACGCCACGGTCGACCCGGCCAATGTGCCGTCCGTGCGGGTGCTGGAGAAGGCCGGCCTGCGCCGCGACGGCACCGTCGACAGCCACGAGGGGCTGCTGCACCGGTACGTCGCCGGGTAACGCCGAACAGACCGGCCCGGCGGTGGGGGCGACCCGCCGCCGGGCCGGTCGTCGTTGAACGGGTGTGAGTTACGCGGACGTCAACGGGGTGCGGCTCTGGTACGAGATCCACGGCACCGGCCGGCCACTCGTCCTGCTGCACGGCGGCTACGGCTCGACGGAGATGTTCGCGCCCGTCCTGCCCGACCTCGCCGGGCGCCGGCAGGTCGTCGCCGTCGACCTGCAGGGCCACGGCCGCACCGCCGACGTGGACCGGCCGCTGCGCTACGAGTCGATGGCCGACGACGTCGCGGCGCTGCTGCGGCACCTGGACCTGCCGGCGGCCGACGTGCTGGGCTACTCGCTCGGCGGCGGGGTGGCCCTGCGCGCCGCGATCCAGCACCCCGCCCTGGTCCGCCGCCTGGTGCTGGTCTCCACCCCGTGCCGCCGGCAGGGCTGGTACCCGGAGGTGCTGGCCGCGATGGCCGCCCAGGACGAACGGGTCGCCGAGCAGATGCGCGGCACCCCGCCGCACCAGCTCTACGAGCGGGTCGCGCCCCGCCCGCAGGACTGGCCGGCGCTCTGGGCCAGGACCGGTGAGCTGCTGCGCCGGGAGTACGACTGGTCGGCCGAGGTGGCCGCCCTGCCCATGCCGGTGCTGCTGGTCTTCGCCGACGCCGACTCGATCCCGGTCCGCCACGTGGCCGAGTTCTTCGGGCTGCTCGGCGGCGGCCACCGGGACGCCGGCTGGGACGGCACCGACCGGCCCGCGTCCCGGTTGGCCGTGCTGCCCGGGCTGACCCACTACGACATCGTCGGCTCACCCGCCCTGCCGGCGGCGGTGCTGCCCTTCCTCACCCACGAGGTGCGCGCCCCCGAGTGACCCGGCGCGCGCGTCCCCGCCGGAGCAGCCGCCGGGCCAGCAGGCCACCCAGCACCAGCGCCACCACCCCGGCCGCCCACCAGAACCGGCCGCCCGGGCCGGCCGGTGGATCCGCCGTGCGGACCCGTCCGGCGCGCACCACCGCGTCCGCCACGTCGATGGCGAGCACCTGGTCCGGGGCGGTGAGCAGCGTGGTCGGCGCGGCGGCCCCCGGCGCCAGGCCCAGCACCCGGACCGTCCGCACGTTCCCGTACACGGTCCGCTGGTCCATCTCCAGCGCGCCCTCGAAGGAGGTCGGTGAGTTCGGCTCGGGCCGGTACGCCACCACCACCGCGGTCCCGTCCGCCTGCCAGCCGAGCAGCCGGATCGTGGTGACGCCCGCGACGGCGGGCAGCGCCGGGGCGCCGAGGTCCTTCCCGGTGGTGTCGACGCGGCGCAGCCGCCACCGGTCGCTGCCCGGGTCGTGGCTGACCAGGGCGAGCGTCCCGTCCGGCAGCCAGGCCCCCTTGCCGGCCAGCCCGCTCTCCGGCGGCAGCGAGAACGAGGTGATCCTCCGCCCGTCCGTGCTGGCGACGAGCACCTTGTCGCCGACCTGGTAGGCCAGCCGGGACCCGTCGGCGGTGAACGCGAGCGGAGTGCCGAAGACCGGCAGTTGATCGGTCTCCAGCAGGCGTACCGCCCGGCCGGTGTCGAGCCGCACCAGGCTGAGCGTGTTGACGTAGGCGCTGCCCTCCGGGTTGGTCGGCGTGGTGTCGCGGACCACCAGCGCGGTCCCGTCCGGCGCCCAGCCGGCCGGCTCGGTCATCGTGCTGCCCTGCCTCGGGCTGGGCAGCCTCCGGACCGTCCCGTCCACCAGGTCCACCAGGTCGATCCCGGGGTGCTCGCTGGACCCGCCCGGTGCGGCCATCCGCCGCCCGTCGGGGGAGAGCAGCACCTGCTCACCGGCCGGCGCCTCGTGGCCGACCTGCCAGGTCCGGTAGCGGTCGGCGTCGGCGGCGACGATGCCGACGGTGCCGTCCTCGTCGATCAACCCGGTGAGCCCGCGCGCCTGCCCGCTGAAGATGACCGAGGCCGGACCGAGCCGGGGCCGGTCGGTGGCGTGCAGCGCGCCGAACCCCGGCAGCCCGAGCCGGTCGGGCAGCGCCGGGCCG